>CAZVEI010000050.1:0-3795 GCA_964626295.1 uncultured Alkalibaculum sp. | reverse complement strand
TCTGTAATAATAGAGAATACAATCAAATTAATTTATGAATATTTGGTTAACGAGAGATATGTTTATGTAGATAGTCAAAACCAGAAACGGTTTTGTTTCTGTACACGTGATATGAAATTTCAATTTGTCGCTGTATTAATGTTAGTGAGGAGATAAATCACTATGATAGAAAAACTAAAAACTCAAGATTTCGATACAATATATGACCTAATGGAAATGAGTTTTCCAAGTGATGAATATAGGACCTACAATGAGCAAAAAGCACTGCTTAATAACCCTGCCTATTCTATTTATGTATTGTATGATGAATCTCAAGACATTAAGGCTTTTATAGCGGTTTGGGGATTTAATAAATTCGCTTTCATCGAGCATTTTGCTGTAAATCCTGAGCATAGAAATAGTGGGACTGGAGCATATATACTGAATGAACTGCTGAAACTGCTTGGCAAAACCGTTTGTTTGGAAGTTGAACCGCCAGAAACAGAAATGGCGAGTAGGCGCATTGGCTTCTACAAACGAAACAGTTTTTTCTTTAATGAATATCCATATATGCAACCTCCAATATCTCAGGGAAAGAAAGCCATTCCGTTATTCATCATGACTTCAGGTGGCAAAGTGGATGAGGACATATTTAAACAAATAAAAGGCACTTTGTATACCAAGGTGTATAAATACATATAAGCACAAAACTTAAGTTTTTCGCTGTAGACGATCAACACAAAGTTTTTTACATCCTCAGTTTTTAGAGTACTAATGGGGGATATTGCTTTAAGAAGTTTTAAATCAGCAGAATTCTTCTTTTGCTTTTTTAAAAAACTTTATTAGTTACAGGCTAATGCTAGTCAGCCATCAAAGAATATCAAAGAGACCCACGAAGGACGGCGAAAATTGGGTCATAAAAAGCTGCCTCTAATCTTGCGAGTTAGAGACAGCTTTATCTTTTTTATATCTTCAGTTCTTATTTTATAGCTTTATTAAAAATTAGTTATTCCAATAATTATTTGCGGCTGCCACTGTTTGGAAATGAATTGCAATGACTTGTGAGACAAAAATTAAGCTGTTTGCGTTATTAGCATATGTGGGGCGCAATATTTTTCTAATTACTTCATTAGGTTGAGCCATACTTATAGCTTTACGAGCTAAAGTAACTGCTAAATTATAGCCTTCCTCAGGTGTATCTGTTTTTAAAGTTGGTAACCATTCTGCCATACGATCTCACCTCCATAATTTATATTATGAAACATAGGTGAGTGTTGCTAGCCAATTAATAATGAAAAATAATCTATTATTCTCTGGAATATAGAAAACTTCTTGATATAATTAAATATGAGTAAATAGTATATATTTTATAAGGCGAGTGAGTAGGAGCTAAGGTCAAAAGTAGGACTCTCCTATAAATCAAAAAACAAACTAGGAGGTAAGGTTATGGGATTAATTAAAGCGGCTTTAGGTGCAACAGGTGCTACCTTAGCAGATCAATGGAAAGAGTTTTTTTACTGTGAATCTTTACCAAAAGAAGTAATGATGGTAAAAGGAGAAAAGGTAATAGGCAAAAGATCCTCAAACAAAAAAGGAAATGATAATATTATATCAAATGAATCTGGTATTGCAGTGGCAGATGGCCAGTGCATGATAATTGTTGAACAAGGTAAGGTTGTAGATATCTGCGCAGAGCCAGGAGAATATACATATGATACATCTTCAGAGCCAAGTATTTTTGCAGGTCCTTTAGGAGAAGGCATTAGAAACACTTTGAAAAGCATAGGAAAAAGATTTACCTATGGAGGAGATACAGGCAAAGATCAAAGAGTATATTATTTTAATACGAAAGAATTAATAGACAATAAATTTGGCACACCAAATCCAATCCCCTTTAGAGTGGTGGATCATAATATTGGCTTAGATATTGATGTATCTGTAAGATGTTCAGGAGTATATTCTTATAAGATTCAAGACCCCATATTATTTTATACAAACGTAGCAGGAAATATATCAGATAGATACACTAGAGATGAAATAGAGAGTCAACTAAAAGCAGAATTCGTATCAGCCCTTCAACCAGCCTTTGCAGAAATATCAAAAATTGGAGTTCGACCTTCAGCACTACCAGGATATGCAGGGGAATTATCTGATGCTGTGAATACTGCCCTTACTAAAAAATGGGGAGAAATCAGAGGACTACAAGTTGTATCTATTGGACTCAATCCAATAACCCTTCCTGAAGAAGATGCAGAACTAATCAAGCAGGCACAAAGAACAGCTATTATGCGTGACCCTACAATGGCGGCAGCTACTTTAGTAGGTGCCCAGTCAGATGCAATGAAAGCTGCTGCAAGTAATGAAGCAGGAGCAATGACAGGGTTTATGGGATTTGGAATGGCTCAGCAAACTGGGGGAGTGAATGCACAAAATCTTTTTGCAATGGGACAACAGCAACAGCAGCAACAAGCACCACCAGTACAACAATCCCCTCAAGGAGGATGGTCTTGTTCCTGCGGAGCACAAAATATTGGAAAATTCTGTTCCAATTGTGGTAATCCACAACCTACACCAGCAGGAAAGTGGAAATGCTCCTGCGGTACAGATAATTCAGGAAAGTTTTGTTCTAATTGTGGCAAACCAGCCCCTTCATCTAGATGTGCGAATTGTGGATATGAACCAGAGAATTCAAACAATTTACCAAAATTTTGTCCAGAGTGTGGAAAATCCTTTTAATATATAAAATATCCTAAGTAGGGAGTTGAAATTGTGGCAGATTTACAGGAATATAAATGTCCAGCCTGTGGTGGAGCCATAGGATTTGATTCAAGTATCCAAAAGATGAAGTGTCCCTATTGTGATACAGAGTTTGAAATGGAAACTCTTAAGGCCTTTGATAAAGAATTGAAAAAAGAATTACCTGATGATATGAATTGGAAAACTTCTGCCGGTCAACAGTGGACAGAGGATGAAATAGATAGTATGACAGTCTATGGATGTAAATCTTGCGGTGGAGAAATTGTAGTAGATGCTACTACATCTGCCACAGCCTGTCCTTTCTGTGATAACCCAGTTGTTGTCATGGGCAGATTTACAGGAGCCCTTAGACCAAATTATATCATACCTTTCAAACTAGATAAAAAGGCAGCTAAAGAAGGTTTATACAATCATCTAAAAGGTAAAAAGCTTTTACCAAAGATTTTCAAAGATAAAAATCATATTGATGAAATAAAGGGATTGTATGTTCCATTTTGGTTATTTGATGCAGATGCAAATGCCAATATAAGATATAGGGCCAGTAAAGTTAGCTACTATAGTGATCGTAACTATAATTACACTAAAACCAGCTATTACTCTGTAATGAGATCAGGAGCAGCAAAATTTGAAAAAATACCTGTAGATGGATCAAGAAAAATGGATGATGATTTAATGGAATCCATAGAACCCTATGACTTTAAAGAAGCGGTAGATTTCCAAACCGCGTATCTAGCAGGATATTTAGCAGATAAATACGATGTAGATGAAAAAGCCAGTGTAGGTAGAGCCAATGAAAGAATCAAAAAAAGTGTAGAAGATGGGTTTAGATCAACAGTACAAGGTTATTCTACTGTTGAAGAGGAAAATACAAGTATACAATTAGAAAATGGAGAAGCAAAATATGCCCTCTATCCGGTATGGGTGCTAAACACCACCTGGAATGGAAATAAATATACCTTTGCCATGAATGGACAAACGGGAAAATTTGTTGGAGACCTGCCAGTGGATAAAAGGGCTTATTGGAAATATTTTAGCATATTTACTGGGGTTGGGGCAGCT
>CAZVEI010000049.1:0-9934 GCA_964626295.1 uncultured Alkalibaculum sp. | reverse complement strand
TAACTGACATGAATAACCGTTCGCTCACGTTAACCGCCCCAGCTGGCACAGCTTATTACAATATAACCGGAAGCGAGCTAGATAATATAAGTCAGAATCCACTGGATATGAAAGGTTTTAAAACAGGAAATGATGGTACGATTGTTGTTAATGTGGATATGGCAAATACGGCCACAGTAACTATGCCAGAAGCAATCATGTTTGTGGACGATGTAAAGCAAAATACAAATGAAGTAACAACATTCGAAAATGGGAAGGTTATTTGGAATTTTATCAATGCTGAGGGAGCAACAATTGAGACTAAGCGACTTCTTGGAACAATTATCGCCCCAGGCGCAACCGTCAACGTTAATCAAAATCTTAATGGCTCAATTATCGCTAAAAACGTGACTATTAAAGCAGAATCCCACCGGACGGACTTTACCGGTAAATTAAATCCCACGCATGTACCTTTTGATGCCAGAAAGAATGTTAATGACAAGATTCCTACTTCAGCAATGAAATTTAATTTTATGCTTGAAAAGTTTACTGGTGGGGCATGGACAAAAGTTGAAACCGTTCAAAATGAAGCAGAATATATAAACTTTACAGACATTAGCTACAATAGCTCAGGTGATTTTTGGTACCGAATAACAGAACAACGAAGTACTGGATACACTTGGGATGACTCGGAGTATATCATTAAGGTTGAAGTTAAAGAGCCTGATCTAGGAAAAAATCAATTAACAGCTATGGAAAGTTACTTTAAAGTCGTTGATAAAGAAAAGCTAATTATCGATGGGGAAATAAATGAGCAGGCGTTAACCTCAGTACATAGCAAAGAAACATTTATTTTTGACAACTATGAAATACTTCCAACGAAAGTCAATTTAAGCGCCAAAAAATATGTAGATAATCAAGTGCCTGATGCTAATACAAACTTTGATTTTACGCTCAGTAAACTAACAGGAGGTACTTGGGAGATAATCCAAAGAAAGGCAAACAATGGTGAAAATATTACTTTCGATGTCATTGATATTTCAGAATCTGGAACTCATTGGTGCCTGTTACAAGAAGAAAAAATGGATATCGATGGATACAGCTTTGATGAGACGCAATATATCGTAAAAGTAACTGTGGAAGAAAATAAAGGTCAACTCACCTCAACATTGAATTATTATCGCGTTTTGGACCCAAGTGATTTAATCATCATTGATGAAATCAATGATGAGGCTTTAGAAGGTATACATGACGCAGATTTAATCTTTAATAATACAACTGAAGACTCTTATGAACTTCCCGGAACTGGCGGAACTGGAACATTAATTTATGTAATATGGGGTTTTCTGCTTATGGTAGCAACCCTTTTATACGGATACATGAGGAATAAATATGAAAGGAGGGTGGGTAATTAGGCCTTTCTATCATGGAGAAATGTTCCGTGTGAGATGTATCCCCATATAGCAAGCTAAATGCAAAAAGTTTTTAGAAGTAACATAATCAAAAAAATAATACCAAAAGAAAAGGATGAAAAGAATGAAAAAAAGATTATCCATTTTGTTGACACTTGTAATGATACTGACAGTTTGTGTTCCTGTTTTCGCAGCTGAGACGTATAAAGTCATAATCAATGATGCAACCACTGGACATACATATGAAGCCTATCAAATATTTGAGGGGGATGTTTCTGAGGATGGAAAAACCTTATCAAATATCAAATGGGGTTCAGGCGTCAATTCAGCAGCTTTTACAGGTACTGCAGAAGAAAATGCTGCATTGCTTAAAGGGCAGGATAGCGATAGTGTAGAAGCGAAAGCTTTTGCTGCTAAAGCAGGTCAGAACCTAACAACTGTTGCTGGCACTAGTACACAAAAATCAGGTTATTACGAGATTACAGGATTAGCACCAGGTTATTATCTAGTTAAAGATAGAGCGGATACGATAACAGGTCATGATGCTTATACTAGATTTATTTTACAAGTTGTCGGCAATGTAGAAGTAAATCCAAAGCGTGATTTTCCAGCGGTTGAAAAGAAAGTTCAAGATGATGATGTAGACGGTTGGAATGATTCTGCTGACTATGATATTGGCGACAGTGTGCCTTATAAATTAACAGGTACCTTGCCTTTAAACTTAGTTGATTATCAAAACTATTATTACCAATTTACAGATGAACTAACAGCAGGTTTAACTTACAATGACGATGCAAAAGTATATATCGTTAACGGTGAAGCGAAAACAGACGTTACGGATCAAGTCGGTGTGGTTTATCATGGCTCAACACTAACCGTTGCATCAAGTGATATTAAAAACCTAGCAGGTGTCACCGTTACAGCAGAGAGTAAAGTTGTCGTAGAATATACAGCAACACTAAATGATCAAGCAGCTATTGGTATGGCTGGCAACCCGAATACAGTTAACTTAACCTATTCAAATGACCCTAACTACACGGGTGGATATGCTCCCGTTCCTGGCGAACCAGATGGACCTAAACCTGGTGACCCTAGTTATCCAGGACCAGAAAATCCTAATTATCCAGATCCTAAACCACTAGACCCTAAAGATCCAAAACCACCAATTGGTGAAACACCTAAAGATAAAGTTACTGTCTTTACCTATAAACTAGTAGTAAACAAAGTTGACGAAAATAAGGATGCATTAGAAGGTGCTGGTTTTACGCTTTATAAAATAGTTGATGAGGCTGAAACTAAAGTAGGTGAACAACTAGCAACAGGCTCAATATTTACATGGAAAGGTCTAGATGCAGGCCAATATGTCCTTAGAGAGACAACAACGCCAGATGGCTACAACACAGTTGATGATATTAAATTTACTATTACTGCTACTCATGAATTAGAATCTGATGACCCTCAATTAACATCATTAGTAACGAATAATGATGCGGTTACTGGAGATATAAAAACTGGTCAAGTAACGACAACCGTTATTAACTCGACAGGTACACTACTTCCTGAAACGGGTGGCATGGGTACAAAATTATTCTACCTAATTGGTGGAGCAATGACGATACTAGCGGCTGCCGCTCTTATTAAGAAACGCAACTCAATAGAAACAAACGAATAATAAAGAATAATTTAAAATCTTGTGATAAAGATAAATAAAACATGATTTGGAAGTCGCTACTTAACTGTAGGGGAAGTTTTATGAAGACACGCAGGATTTTCTGTATAGTTAGATACATCAATGAAAAAATCTAAACTTATATTTTGTTGCACATTATTTAGGGAGGGCCTATGAAAAAACGGAAGTTAAATCAATCAACGATCATATTAATCATCATATTTTTAGTAGGCCTTGCCATACTTTTATATCCAACCATTAGTCAATTGTGGAATAGTCAAATACAATCAAGGGCCGTTTCTGATTATAAAGAGACAGTGGCTAATCTAGATGAAACTGATTATGAGAAATTATTTATTGAAGCGAAAACCTACAATAAAACCTTAGACGAAATTAATAATCCATTTGTGAATCATGAACAAGTGTCTAACTATAAAAAAGTTTTAGATATAACAGATACTGGGATTATGGGTTATATCACTATTGAGAAAATTAAGGTTAAACTTCCCATATATCATGGTACCTCGGATGCGGTTTTAAATATAGGTAGTGGGCACCTTGAGGGTTCTAGTCTACCCGTGGGTGGAGAGAGTACCCATTCTATTATTACTGGTCATAGAGGATTACCCAGTTCTAAATTATTCACAGATTTGGATAAATTGGAATTGGGGAATGTTTTTACCGTGACTGTATTGAATAAAGTGCTCACCTACGAAGTTGACCAGATTCTTACCGTTGAGCCTGATGAAGTCGATCCTCTCGCCATTATTGAAGGTGAGGATTATTGTACTCTTATGACATGTACACCCTATGGTATCAATAGCCATAGATTACTGGTACGTGGAACAAGGACAGAGGCGACGAATCCTGGAATCCATGTTACTCCAGATGCATATGTGATTGACCCTTTGATTGTAAGGTCTATAGTTGTTGCACTTATGCTGTTTGTTCTCTTAATGATACTATTGGTGAAATATAGAATAAAGAAGGATTAGATTTAAGGAGGCCATTTATTATGTTTCAAAAGAGTAGAAAATCCACCACATTCATAATGGTTATACTCCTGATATTAGCGATGAGTATGACGACATTTACTACTGTGTATGCAATGGATTTCCAAGGCAAGGGCTCCCTCAATATTACTCTTAGGGGATCGGGTAGCCACACAGTACTCTCCGGTGCTGCATTTACAATATACAGGGTGGCAGATGTAGTCAATGATGATGATAACCTTACATATATATATACTGAGGAATTTAAGGGTAATGGTATGGAGCTAGACAATCTCAATTCTGATGGTTTAGCACAGCATCTTACTGCTCATGCTAGGGTTGAAGATTTGGAGGGTATTACTGAAACGTCTTTGGATAACGGAAGCGTGGTATTTGATCCTTTAGACGTAGGACTTTACCTTATAGTACAGAAGGGCAGTGTTGAAGGGTATTATTCTACTACTCCCTTCCTTGTTTCCATTCCAATGGCAAATTCTCAAGATGCAAGCTGGATTTATCATGTGAAGGCAAATCCTAAGATGGAGGAAGGTCCTAATAAGGATCCAAAGCCAACTCCAGACGGTTCTATATCGTTTGATCCGGGAACACCTCCTAGTGGACCAATGGATGAAGTTCCCCCTTCCCTTATACAAACGGGACAGCTAAATTGGCCAATACCTATATTGGCGGCAATTGGTCTTATGCTATTTGCCCTTGGATGGGCGTTGACTTTTCTAAAGAAGAAAAAAAGCTATGAAGAATAAAGTAGGCATTGTATTTATGATAGCAGGAGTTGCGTTAATTACATCGGCGCTACTCCTGATTTTATATAATATTATGGAAGATAATAGGGCGGGTCATACTTCCGGTGTGGTTTTAACCCACTTGCAGCAGACCATACCTGGCCAAAGTAATGGAGACTCTCATGAAATGATTGTAAAGGAAATTGACGGCTATGGCTATATCGGGTATCTAACTATTCCAAATCTGGAGCTGGAACTTCCCATTATGTCCGATTGGGATGATGAAAGATTGAAGATTGCACCTTGTCGCCAATTCGGCTCAACAAAAGGGAACAATTTGGTGATAGCTGGTCATAACTATACCCGCCATTTTGGCACCCTGTCTAATCTGCAAACTGATGATATACTTATGTTTACGGATATGGAGGGTGTTGTAATCACCTACACCGTAGAATCTATTGAGGTAATTGCACCGACTGCTGTAAATGAAGTAAAGCATAGTGGTTGGGATTTGACATTATATACCTGCACTTATGGTGGCAAGGATCGGGTTACAGTTAATTGTGAAAGATTAGATGAAACCATATAGAAGGCACTAACATCCTTGGGGAATAGTTATTTCCCAAAGATGTTTTGATGTATCCAGCATGGATGTAATCTAACGAAATATGATAAAGGAAGACTTTGTCCATAAGCGTATAGAAGATTAAAACAATGTGTAGATAATTATTATACTAAATGCTGCCTCTGGTAGCTAAATGACCTAAAAGGAAAGCAGTATGGTGATGACTGCTAGCTGATGGCTAGAGCCTGTCGGCGCTCTTTTTTATGTTTCTTGAATATTAACAGCAGCTACCTTTAGTTCCGGGATTTTAGCAATAGGGTCTACTTCTGGATTGGTAAGGTAGTTTACTCTAGCATCAGCATAGTGAAAAGTCATAAATAAGACCTCATCACTGATTTTTTCTGTAATTTTTAATTTGGTCACTACATATCCCCTTCTTGAAGAGACTTTTATTTCTTGTCCATCTTCAAGACCTAATTTTTCTGCTGTTAACGGATTCATCTCTAAATAGGATTCAGGAGCTTTCTTATTTAGTTCTTCGACCCTTCCCGTCATGGTACGGCTGTGGTATTGAAAGAGAACTCTTCCTGTAGTCATAACATAAGGGTATTCTTATCTCTTTGTTATTTACCTTTTGGTAGCCTGGGTAAACATCAGAAAGGCCTCCCATATCACAGGCCCCTTGAACATTATTTTGTCCTCGCAAAGGATTGACTCCAGCGTTTTCTCTTCCGATGTTTCCACATATAAGCGCTAAATTAGATAGAGTCATAACTGTATGGCTTCCAGAGACGTGTTGAGTAATTCCCATAGCATAGTAAATGGCAGCATTTTTTGCTTGAGCATACATTTTAGCTGTATCTTTGATTAGGTCAGGAGATATACCACAGATTTTCGCGGCTTTTTCTGGCGTAAAATTCTCTATATGCCTGACGAATTCATCAAAGTTTTCTACTCTTTCATCAATATACTCTTTATAGTAGAGCTTATTTTTAATAATTACATGAGCCAAGGCATTTAATAAGGCAATATTTGTGCCGGCCGGATCTGTAAATGATCTAGTCAGGTCGATTCTTATAAAAAGTATTTAGAATTTCTTTTCGCTGAGAAACCACTTTATCATTCAAACACTCCTCAGAATATACAAAATTTATATGTATTGTTCCCGAGAAATGAATATCTTAGTACCCTAAAAAGCACCTCCGTGCGTTAAATGCTAGAGGAACAATAGTTGAGCATTAGTTAAATAATGGTATTAGTTTTTACTGAAATATAAAAGCATAAAAAAACTGCACCTCCACTTGTCAGATGTGTCTAACAATTGGAGGTGCAGTTTAAGCTTGGTGTTCTTTATTTGTGCTTAATGATCTACACCTATCATAACAGAAGATGCTTTGATTATAGCAGTAGCATCTGACCCTACTTGTAAACCTAATTCTTGAACAGAAGTCATAGTAATAATAGAAGTGATTTTATTTCCACTACCAAGATCTATTGTTACTTTAGCATTAACAGCACCATTTTCAATTTCGACAACTTTACCTTTTAATTGGTTTCTTGCACTGATTTTCATCTTTAACCTCCACTTGTAAAATATTCTTTATATATGTTTACCCACTTTGCAGGAAAATACGCAAAAGGACAAATATTTTATAATAAAAAGTTATTCGATAAATAAATATATTAAATAAAATGTTATAAATTCTATTGACATTATATCATTGGAATGGTAAATTAAATTTAAGTTAAACGTTTAACTAAAACGTTTAACTCTATAATTATATATACATTAGTGATTAAAATGAGGCGAAATCATGAGACCAAAAGTTACGATTAAGGAAATAGCTAAGGAATGTGGAGTATCTATAACAACTGTTTCAAGAGTTATGAACAATATTGAAGGATCTTGCTCCTTAGAAACAAAGAATAAAATTAAAACTGCAATAAAAAGACTAGGATATTATCCTAATCCGGTTGCTAGATCTTTGGTAACAAAAAGAACGAATATAATTGGTATTATCATACCAGATATTTCCAACTTTTTCTTTCAGGATTTTGCAAAAGGTGCAGAGAAGGTATTGAGTAAGAAAAAATATCGTTTAGTTCTTTGCAGTACGGAAGGATCTAAAGATAAAGAAGATTCTTTTTTGTTGAGCTTAAGTAATGGATTTGCAGATGGAATCATTGTAACTACACAAAATACAGAAGAAGAAGATGACAATATTGTTAACTTAAACAGTAAAAAATTTCCGATTATTGCTGTAGAACGATATGGTGAAGCAATTGAAAATGTAGCTAGCGTAACTTTAGACAATGCTATGGGCTTATATTTAGCCATGAAAGACTTAGTTGAAAGTGGTCACGAAAGAATCGCATTTATTGGAGGGCCTGAGAACGCGCATAATGCAAATCTTAGAAAAGCAGGGTACCTTAAAGCTATTCATGATTTTAACTTAGAAATAGATGATGATCTTATTGTTCATGGTGACTACAAAATTGAATCTGGATATCAATGTATGAAAAATCTTTTGAAAAATAAAAAGTTTACAGCATTTGTGGCAGCCAATGATTTAATGGTAATAGGGGCATGTAGAGCAATTAGAGAATCTGGTTTGAGTATTCCAGAAGATATTTCTGCAATTGGATTTGATGGAACCATATTAGCGGAATTACATCAACCACCACTCACTACTGTATTGATACATGGTGAAGAAATGGGGAAAATAGCAGCCACAAATTTAATTAAATTAATTGAAGGTAAAAAGTTAAAGAATAAACATGAAATTGTTAAATCAGAAATCAAAGAGGGGAAAAGTGTTAAAAAGTTAAATAAGGTTTTTGCGTAAAACCTTTATATGCTTACATAAAACGTTTTCTGAAAACGTTTTATTAAATAAACTAAAAAGGAGCAATATGATGAAATCGAGAGAAAGAGTTTTAATGGCATTAAATCACGAGGAAACAGATCGTATTCCCATTGAGTTAGGTTCTTCAAGATCTACAGGAATAAATGCGAATGCATATAATGAATTAAAAAAATATTTAGGTATGACCCACGACACAATTTTATTTGATGTAAAACAGTTGTTAGCAACTCCTGATCCTGAAATATTGGAGCGTATAGGCTGTGACGTGGTAATGCTTCCAAGATTAACACCATCAATCGGCATAAAGATTGATGAGTTTAAAGAGGGAGAGCTACCTTTAGGTGGAGGGAAATGCAAGCTAGCAAAAGCCTTTAATCCAATTACACTAGAAGATGGATCACTAGGTGTAACAAATGCAGCAGGTACTGTAATCGCAATAAGACCAACACAAGGATTATATTTTGACGAAGTCTACTCGCCGCTAGCAGATGCTGAAGATGAAAGTGATATAGATAGATTATTAGAACTTCCTGTTATGACAGATGAAGAAATTAAATTTGCAACAGCAAAAGCAAAAGATATATATGAAAATACAGATTATGCTATTTCAGCAGCAACAAGTTTCAGTATTTTTGAGAAAGGTACGAAAGATTGGGGATATCAGACTTTCCTAGAGTACTTATATACTGAGCCCGAATTGATTGAATATTACCTTGATAAACTGACGGATGCATATATTGCTATGATAGATAAGTATATGGACGCTGTAGGTGACTATGTTCATGTGCTACAAAATAATGATGATTTTGGGCAACAGAGAGCTATGATCATTTCACCAGAAATATACAGAAAGTTCTTCAAGCCAAGACATGCAAAAATCAATGAAGCAATTCGTAGAAAGAAAAAAGATATGCACATTTCGCTACATTGTTGTGGAAGTATTTATCCAATCATTGGAGATATTATTGAGTCTGGGTATGACATTCTTAATCCAATTCAAAAAGAATGCGATAATATGGACCCAGTTCAAATCAAGAAGGAATTTGGAAAAAACATGACCATTTGGGGCGGTGGTATTAGTACACAAACCACATTAACGCATGGCAGCATTGACGATATCGTTAATGAAGTAAAGGAAATGATAAAGGTTTATGCACCAGGAGGTGGATTTGTCTTTTCGCAAATACACAATATTCAAGCAGGAATATCGCCAGAAAAAATTCTAGCCGTCTTTGATACAGCATTAAAATATGGAAATAAAGACTTTTATAGGGGGTAAAGCTATTGGGCAGTAGAATAGCAGTAATCGGAAGTTATGCAGTTGGAATGACTATTTCAACGGAACGTTTCCCACAAGAGGGAGAAACCGTAAAAGGAAAAAACTTTAAAGCTATGCATGGAGGAAAAGGGTCCAACCAAGCAATTGCAGCTCGTCGGATGGGAGCAGAAGTCCTTTATGGAGGATGCGTTGGAAATGATAGTTTTGGGGATGAAGCGATTAGTTTATACAATAATGAGGGAATAGACTCATCTTATATCATCAGAAGTAGACAAAATCAATCGACAGGTGTTGGATTGATTTATATCAATGCAAAAGGTGAAAATGAAATTGTAATCGATTTAGCAGCTAACTTTGAGCTATCTCCTGCTGATATTGATCACATGTTACCTGAAATAGCTAAATGCAAACTACTATTGATGCAGTTA
>CAZVEI010000048.1:875-9958 GCA_964626295.1 uncultured Alkalibaculum sp. | reverse complement strand
ATTTTAAAGGTCTGTTTCCAGGACCTGTAACAGGTCTACCCCTTCTACCATTATCGATAAGAGCGTCAACAGCTTCTTGAAGCATTCTCTTTTCATTTTGGACGATAATATCTGGTGCATCTAGGTCCAATAATCTCTTAAGTCTATTGTTTCTATTGATTACTCTTCTGTAAAGGTCATTTAAGTCTGATGTAGCAAAACGACCACCGTCAAGTTGTACCATAGGTCTTAATTCTGGTGGAATAACGGGAATGGCTTCTAGAACCATCCATTCTGGATGATTGCCTGATACCTTGAAAGCTTCTACCGTTTCAAGTCTTCTAACTGTACGAATTTTCTTTTGACCTGTACTAGTCTTTAAATCTTCTCTTAAACTGCGAGCTTCTTTATCTAAGTCAATTTTCTTTAAGAGCTCAAATATGGCTTCAGCACCCATTCTCGCTTGAAAATCGTTGCCGTATTTTTCTTTATTTTCACGGTATTCTCTTTCTGTCAAAAGTTGTTTATAAGAAAGAGGTGTCTTACCAGGGTCTGTAATAATATAAGATGCAAAGTAAATAACTTTTTCTAGTGCTCTTGGCGATAATTCTAAGAGCAATCCCATTCTACTAGGAATTCCCTTGAAATACCATATATGTGTAACTGGAGCAGCTAATTCAATATGTCCCATTCTTTCTCTTCTTACTTTTGAACGGGTAACTTCAACACCACAGTTCTCACAAACAATGCCTTTGTAACGAACCCTCTTATATTTTCCACAATGACATTCCCAATCCTTAGTAGGTCCAAAGATCTTTTCACAAAAAAGCCCATCTTTTTCTGGTTTTAAGGTTCTGTAATTAATTGTTTCAGGTTTCTTTACTTCTCCTCGTGACCATTCACGTATTCTTTGTGGCGACGCTAATCCAATTTTTATGGATTTAAAATCAAATTCACCCAAGGAGTCCACTCCCTTCTAATTTTAAAATAAGTCGCTAGTCATTAGTTTCTAGCTTCTAGTGACTAGCGACTAAATCATAAAGGGCTTTGCCCTTTATGATTTAGTATTCTTCCATATCTCCAATAAAATCGTCTACATCAATATCTCCAAGGAGTTCGTCATCTTCATTTTCGTCTTCTTCTAAATCGTCAAAATCTTCTTCTACGACTTCCTTCCCATCCAAATCCACGCTTATGCCTTCTAAGGATTCAACACCATCTGTTAATTCCTCTTCGATCTTAAGCTCTTCATCTTGCTCTGTTAGAACAGAAACATCAAGGCCTAAGCTCTGCAGTTCTTTAATTAGTACTTTAAAGGATTCTGGTACTCCAGGAGCAGGAATGTTTTCACCTTTTACAATGGCTTCATATGCTTTTACACGACCTACTACGTCGTCAGATTTTACTGTTAAGATTTCTTGAAGAGTATAGGCTGCACCGTATGCTTCAAGAGCCCAAACCTCCATCTCACCAAATCTCTGTCCACCAAATTGAGCTTTACCGCCTAATGGTTGTTGTGTTACCAATGAATATGGCCCTGTAGATCTTGCGTGCATTTTGTCATCAACCAAGTGGTGAAGTTTTAGCATATACATATATCCTACAGTTACTTCATTGTCAAAAGGTTCACCAGTTCTTCCATCATATAACTGAACTTTACCATTACGACCGTGACCTGCCAACTCTAAGGTATCCATAATATCATTTTCATTGGCACCATCGAATACTGGTGTAGCAATTTCCCAACCTAAAGTTTTAGCGGCTAGACCCATATGGACTTCAAGAACCTGACCGATATTCATTCGGGATGGTACGCCTAGTGGGTTTAGTACAATTTCAAGTGGCGTTCCATCTGGTAAAAAAGGCATATCTTCTTCTGGAAGTATTCTAGAGATTACACCCTTATTTCCATGACGTCCAGCCATTTTATCTCCAACAGAAATCTTTCTCTTGCTGGCAATGTATACACGGACTAGTTGGTTTACTCCTGGCTTTAAGTCTTCGTCTTTGTTTTCTCTAGAGAACACTTTAACGTCAACTACAATACCAGATTCTCCATGTGGCACTCTAAGGGAAGTATCTCTTACCTCTCTTGCCTTTTCGCCAAAGATTGCACGAAGTAGTTTTTCTTCTGCAGTAAGCTCTGTTTCACCTTTAGGAGTTACTTTTCCTACTAAGATATCATCAGAATTTACTTCGGCACCAATTCGAATAATACCTCTTTCATCGAGATTCTTAAGAGAGTCCTCTCCCACATTTGGAATATCTCTAGTGATTTCTTCTGGGCCAAGCTTGGTCTCTCTAGCTTCAGACTCAAATTCTTCTATATGAATAGATGTCAATGCATCTTCTTTAACTAATTTTTCACTGATAAGCATAGCATCCTCGTAATTGTACCCTTCCCATGTCATAAAGCCCATGAGGATATTACGACCTAATGCTAATTCGCCGCCATCTGTTGAAGGCCCATCTGCTATGATTTCGCCTTTCTCAACCCTTTGTCCAGCTTCAACTAGTGGTCTTTGATTGAAACAAGTTCCTTGATTGGATCTCTGGAATTTAAGTATATTGTATTGATCTTTGCCGCCGTCGTCTGCTACGATGACGATCTTGTTCGCAGAGACTTTTTCTACAACACCTGCTCGTTTCGCCAGAATACATACCCCTGAGTCCTTAGCGGCAGTATGTTCCATACCTGTGCCAACTACAGGAGCTTGTGGCACAAGTAGTGGCACGGCTTGACGTTGCATGTTCGCTCCCATTAGGGCTCTATTGGCATCATCATTTTCCAAGAACGGTATAAGGGCAGTTGCTATAGATACGATTTGCTTTGGCGAAATATCCATATAATCTACTCTGCTCTTCGGTACTGTTACGAAATCTCTCTTAAGTCCAGTTCTAGCTGTAATCTTTTCATTTATAAATGTACCGTCATCATTTAGAGGTTCATTTCCTTGAGCAATAGTGTAATATCCTTCTTCATCAGCTGTCAGAAAGTAAATGTCGTTGTAAACTACTCCGTTTTCTACTCTTCTATAGGGGGTCTCAATAAACCCGTATTCATTAACCCTTGCATAGGTACTCAACGATCCAATTAGTCCGATATTAGGCCCTTCAGGAGTTTCAATCGGACACATTCTACCATAGTGAGAATGGTGAACGTCTCGAACTTCAAAACCTGCCCTTTCTCGGCTAAGTCCACCTGGTCCTAAGGCTGATAGCCTTCTTTTATGAGTTAATTCACTTAGAGGATTATTTTGATCCATAAATTGAGATAATTGAGAACTACCAAAGAACTCTTTAATAGCAGCGTTCACTGGTCTGATATTGATTAGACCTTGTGGTTGAATTGCTTCACTGTCTTGAATGGTCATTCTTTCTCGAACAACTCTTTCCATTCTTGAAAGACCAATTCTAAATTGATTTTGTAGGAGCTCTCCAACAGAACGTATTCTTCTATTGCCTAAATGATCTATATCATCGATATTTCCGATGTCGTAATTTAATCCTATATTATAGTTAACCGATGCAAAAATATCTTGAATTAATATGTGCTTTGGCGCTAATTCGTGAATTCGTGAGACGAATTCATCTCGTTTTTCTTCATCAGTCTTATCAGAATTTAGAATTTCTTCTAATACGCTATAATTGACAAAGTCGTCTATATCTATGTCCGTAATATTAAAAGGCAAATCTTGGGCCCTTAAATCTACAAAGCCATTTCCTAATACTACAACTGGCTTGTCTTCTAAATTGATTTCAACTCTATTGATACCCGCATTTTGAATATTCCATGCAGCATTTACATCTATTACTTGATCTTTTTCACAAAGTATTTCTCCTGTTTTAGGGTGAACAATATTGTCGAATGATTTTTCACCTATTAATCTAGTAGCTAAAGCCAACTTGCTATTAAATTTGTATCTACCGACCTTAGCTAAATCGTATCTTCTTTGATCGAAGAACATGCTATTTAAAAGGGATTGTGCACTATCTACTGTTGGAGGTTCACCTGGTCTCAATCTCTTGTATATTTCCAATAGACCTTCTTCTACACTTTGAGCCGTATCTTTTTCAAGAGTAGCGAGAAGTCTTATATCTTCACCATAAACATCTTTAATTTGCTGATTTGTGCCAAGACCAAAAGACCGTAATAACACGGTTATCGGTAACTTTCTTGTCCTATCCACACGTACATAAAGAATGTCATTTGAATCTGTCTCGTATTCTAACCAAGCTCCTCTGTTTGGTATCACTTGTGAAGAAAATAGTTTTTTACCTGTTTTATCTCTTTCTTCTGAGTAATAAGCTCCAGGAGATCGAACCAATTGACTTACTATTACCCTTTCAGCACCATTGATGATAAAGGTACCCGTATCTGTCATAATTGGGAAATCTGCTAAAAATACGCTTTGCTCTTTGACCTCATTGGTTTCTTTATTGATTAATCGCACACGAACTTTTAAAGATGTGGAATATGAAGCATCTCTTTCCTTGCATTCTTGAATAGAATACTTGGGCTCTCCATCTAATTTGTAGTCAATAAACTCTAAAATTAGATTTCCAGTATAATCGGTAATTGGATTGATATCATCAAAAATTTCTTTTAAGCCTTTTTCTAGAAACCAATTATAAGAATTGACTTGCACAGCAATTAAGTTTGGAATATCTACTACCTCTTTAATTCTAGAAAAGCTCATTCTTTGTTTATTGCCGTACTTTACAGGATGCGCCATCCTACATTCACCCCTTGCTTAAAATAAAATAGCCAAAAGCTTAAGTACTTTAAATTATTATTTTATTCATACTTTCTTTTGGTTAATTTTGGTCTCGCTTATATTTTATTTCCTTTTTTGCCGGATTTTATACAAAAAAAGGCATAAAAATTCTACTATTAATGCAATTTACAATGCTATCATAAAGTCAAGCCATTGTCAAATATTTTTTTCGTCATATATAAAATTAAAGTGAGTAGATCCTACTCACTTTAATAAAATTACTATTCATTTATTATAGAAAAATTATTTTACTTCTACAGAACCGCCAACTTCTTCGATTTTAGCTTTCATAGCATCTGCATCTTCTTTGTTTACAGCTTCTTTAACTGCTTTTGGTGCGTTGTCAACTAAGTCTTTAGCTTCTTTTAAGCCTAAACCAGTAATTTCTCTAACTACTTTAATTACTTTAATTTTTTGATCTCCTGCTGCAGTTAAAACTACATCAAATTCAGTTTTTTCTTCTACTGCTTCAGCTGCTGCTGCTGGAGCTGAAGCTACTGCTACTGGAGCTGCTGCACTTACACCAAATTCTTCTTCTAATGCTTTTACTAATTCAGATAATTCTAATACTGTTAAACCTTTTACATCTTCAATTAATTGAGTTACTTTTTCGCTTGCCATTTTTATTTTCCTCCAATTGTTTTCTAATATTAAGCCGTAGCTTCTTTTTGTTCTCTAACTTGATCTAATGCAACTACTAAACCTCTGATATTTCCATTTAATACATTTACAAAACCAGTAATTGGTGCGTTTAAGCCACCAAGTGCTTTTGCAATTAATACTTCTCTTGATGGTAATTCAGCTAGGTCAGCAACGCCTTTTTGATCTAATACTTTTCCGTCAACCATACCTGCTTTAATTTCCATGTTTTTATGGTTTTTTGCAAAGTCAGCAATAACCTTTGCCGCTGCTACTGGATCGTCGTAGCTGAAAGCAATACCTGATGGACCTGCTAAGTATTCAACTAAGCCTTCTAAACCTGTTTCTTTTGCTGCAAATCTCATCATTGTGTTTTTATAGATTTTATAGTCAACATTTGCTTTTCTTGCAAGAGCTCTAAATTCTGTAACTTCTTCTACATTTAGTCCTCGGTAGTCAACTAATACTGCACTTTGGGCTCTGCTGAATTTATCTGTCAATTCACTTACAACCTCTTTTTTAAGTTCTTGATTCTTCGACACGCTTGTTCCACCTCCCTTAAGTTTGTCTTGAATATACTATTAGTACAAACTAATCTATTTAACCCTCGAAATTGGCTTGGCCAATTTCGAGGTCGCGATACGAGCAAAACGAAAATATCTGTCGATGACGTTCTTGCGTATTCTGTGACCTCATCAGTGACTTCATCACTGCTGAGGTCGCGCCATTCGCCAAATGAAAGCTGCGCATTCATTACGCCTATATGTAATTTCACAGCCTATTCAGCAAGCTGATTGTCTGTTTCATTACATATAGACTTCGAAAGCTGCGCTTTCGCTTGGCTCATTGTATCACGAAAAATAAAAGCTCTCTTCGATGCGAGGCATACAAAGAGAGCTTTAATCACTAACTTTTCGTATAACCTCGATAGGATATTAAGCTTGCGCACCTATGGTCTCCGGTTGAAAGATTATTTATTTTTAAACCACATGAATTATATCATCATGGGATCAGCTTGTCAAGTTTACTTTACCATCAATAACGGTTACTTAGATTTTAGCAGAGTTTATTTTAACACCTGGTGACATAGTGCTTGTTATCGTAACGCTTCTAAAGTATTGACCTTTTGTAGCAGATGGCCTCGCTTTTTTGATTGCTTCAAGTAGAACATTAAGATTATCATTTAATTTACTTTCATCAAAAGAAGCTTTTCCTACTGGAACGTGAATAATATTTGTCTTATCAAGTCTATATTCTACTTTACCAGCTTTAATGTCATTAATAGCTTTTGCAACATCAAATGTTACTGTTCCTGATTTAGGGTTTGGCATTAAACCTTTTGGTCCAAGCACTCTACCTAATCGACCAACTACACCCATCATATCTGGAGTAGCAACAACAACGTCAAATTCAAACCAATTTTCTTTTGTGATTTTATCTATAAATTCTTCTGCTCCTACGTATTCAGCGCCTGCAGCAGTTGCTTCTTGAACTTTATCGCCTTTCGCAAATACAAGAACTCGAACAGACTTTCCTGTACCATGTGGCAAGACAATAGCTCCACGAACTTGTTGATCTGCATGTCTAGAATCTACGCCTAGCTTAATGTGTGCTTCTATAGTTTCGTCAAATTTCGCTGTAGCAACCTTTTTAACTAATGTTATAGCTTCTTCAACATCATATAAATTAGTACGATCGATTAACTTATATTTTTCTTTGTAATTCTTTCCTCGTTTCATCTTACATCCTCCTCGTGGTAATAGCGGAATACTCCTCCCACTTATTTCAATTATCCTTCTACGACAATACCCATGCTTCTTGCCGTTCCAGCAATCATTTTCATCGCTGCTTCAACTGAAGCTGCATTTAAATCTGGCATTTTTAATTCAGCAATTTCTCTAACCTTATCCATGCTTATGGTAGCAACCTTTTGTTTGTTTGGCACACCAGAACCACTTTCAAGTCCAACTGCTTTCTTTAATAATACTGCAGCTGGTGGAGTTTTTGTAATAAATGTAAAAGTTCTATCTGCATAAACTGTAATTACAACTGGAATAATCATACCAGCTTGATCAGCAGTTTTTGCATTAAACTCTTTACAAAAGCCCATGATGTTAACACCATGTTGTCCAAGTGCTGGACCAACTGGTGGTGCTGGAGTAGCTTTACCAGCAGTAATTTGCAATTTTATCATACCAATGACTTTTTTCGCCATGATAATACCTCCTTTATCTCTATATATTATAATACAAGAACATTATGATTCCTCATATTGTATTATACTTTCATAATTTGTGTAAAATCTAACTCTGCAGGTGTCTCTCTGCCAAACATTGATATATTGACCTTTACCTTTAATTTTTCTTGATTGATCTCTTCGACTAAGCCAGTAAAGCCTTGTAGTGGACCGTCTTTTACTTCTACACGATCACCAATTTCTAGGTCAATTCGAGGTAGTTTTTCTTTAATACCCATGTTCTTCAATTCACTTTGGGTCAATGGAACGGGTTTTGAAGCGGGTCCAACAAATCCAGTTACTCCTCTGGTATTACGAACAACATACCATGATTCATCTGTCATGATCATTTTAACTAGTACATACCCTGGAAATACTTTTTTCTGACTTATTTTCTTCTTTCCATTCTTAAATTCCTCTACTTCTTGCATAGGAACATAGACTTCGTGAATTAGATCACTTATGTTTCTATTTTCAACTGTAGCATATATATTAGCTTTTACTTTGTTTTCATATCCAGAATAAGTATGAGCTACATACCATTTAGCGTCATTGTTGTTTTGATCCATAAATTTAAAACCCTCTTTATTATATAATTAGCGAAAGGATAGCTCCTATTCCAAAGTCAATCACCCAAACAATTCCAGTCATTATCAGGACAATCCCCAATACAACAGAAGTATGTTGCATTAACTCAGGTCTTGTCGGCCAATTAACCTTTTTAATTTCATACCACACGCTCTTAAAAAAGCCTGTGAAACTCTTCCAAAAACTCTCTTTACTTTTCTTTACTTCTTTTTTGGCCATAATCCACCTCTTTAATCCTTAATAAAGATTAAATAATATTATTTTGTTTCTTTATGTGTTGTATGAGTTTTGCAGAATTTACAGTATTTCTTTAGTTCAATTCTCTCTGGGTTGTTCTTTTTGTTCTTCATAGTATGATAATTTCTTTGCTTACATTCCCCACATGCTAAGATTACTTTTACTCTCATCACTACACCTCCTATATCGGATAACTTCCACACAATTAGCTAATTTAGGCATACGAACCCTATTATTCATGTTACCTATCAAAAATATCACAAACGATTTACACTGTCAAGAAAAAGCTATGTACAAGCCTCTATCCGAAAGTGAAAATTATAAACAAACCTCTTTTGCACTGCGAAAGCCGTGGCTTTTGCTTGGCTCGTTGTTTCGCACAAATAAAAAAAAGGCTTTAAGCCCTTCCTTTTAACATATACGCTGTATTATAACACGATTCTTTTCTTTTGTAAAATGGTATTTTCAACAAAATAACTACTAGTCTATCGTCTCTAATTAGGGAAAATCTGAAAAAACAAAACCAAACAAAAAAGGGCTTAGCCCTTTTTTATTACGCGATTACTTCAGAGATAACTCCTGAACCTACTGTTCTTCCGCCTTCTCTAATTGCAAATCGTAATCCT
>CAZVEI010000048.1:0-865 GCA_964626295.1 uncultured Alkalibaculum sp. | reverse complement strand
TCGATTGCGATTGGGTGGATTAGTTCGATTGTCATTTCGATATTATCTCCTGGCATTACCATTTCTGCTCCGCCTTCTAATTCAATAATACCTGTTACGTCAGTAGTTCTGAAATAGAATTGTGGTCTGTATCCATTAAAGAATGGTGTATGTCTTCCACCTTCATCTTTTGTCAATACGTATACTTGAGATTTGAATTTTGTGTGTGGGTTGATTGTTCCTGGTTTTGCTAGTACTTGACCTCTTTCGATGTCTTTTCTTTCAACACCTCTTAACAATGCTCCAATATTATCTCCTGCTTCTGCTTGATCTAATAATTTACGGAACATTTCAACGCCTGTTACTACTACTTTTCTTCTCTCTTCTTGTAAGCCGACGATTTCTACTTCTTCGCCTACTTTGATTGTTCCTCTTTCAACTTTTCCTGTTGCTACTGTTCCTCTACCTGTAATAGAAAATACGTCTTCTACTGGCATTAGGAATGGTTGATCTGTTGGTCTTTCTGGTTGTGGAATATACGCGTCTACTTCTTTCATTAAGTCAACGATTTTGTCTCCCCATGGACCGTCTGGATCTTCTAATGCTTTTAATGCACTTCCTACTACGATTGGAGTATCATCTCCTGGGAATTCATATTCACTTAGTAGCTCTCTTACTTCCATTTCTACTAATTCGATTAATTCATCATCATCTACCATATCTGCTTTGTTTAAGAATACTACAATGTATGGTACACCTACTTGACGTGATAATAGAATGTGTTCTCTTGTTTGTGGCATTGGACCATCTGCTGCACTTACTACTAAGATCGCTCCGTCCATTTGTGCTGCTCCTGTGATCATGTTCTTTACATAGTCAGCATGGC
>CAZVEI010000047.1:0-10047 GCA_964626295.1 uncultured Alkalibaculum sp. | reverse complement strand
GCTTAGGTCAGCTTTGTGAGTCCTTAACTCACCTTAAGGCAAGTTTGCCTTCACCGTCCAACCAGCGGAAAAAGGGGACACATTTAAAAATGTGTCCCCTTTTTCCGTAGACGAGTATGGTTTTGCTGACCACCTAACCACCTTATTTATACTTCCGAATAATCCTGCTTCAATTCCCTGTGCTCTCTATTTTTTAATATGAGCTCGGGATTTTTCACGCTTACTTTTGTACCTTTTGGTACAGAATCTGTAATAAAGGCGTTACTTCCTATTGTAGCACCTTCTCCTATCACAGTATCGCCTCCTAGTACAGAAGCTCCTGAATAGATCGTTACTCCATCTTCAATCGTTGGGTGGCGCTTGTTTCCTTTTAGCTTTTGGCCGCCTCTAGTGGATAGTGCACCTAAGGTGACCCCTTGATAGATCTTTACATTATCTCCTATTTTGGTCGTCTCACCTATTACAACTCCAGTACCATGATCAATAAAGAAGTACTTGCCTATTTGCGCCCCTGGATTAATGTCTATACCTGTTATAGAATGAGAGTATTCACTAAGTATTCTTGGTATCAATGGTATATTTAATAAGTACATCTCATGAGCGATTCGGTGCATTGTAATAGAGAAAACTCCTGGATAGGAGAATACAATCTCTTCTATGCTAGAAGCTGCTGGATCGCCGTCTAGTGCGCCCTGAACATCTGTAGATAAGTACTCTCTTATAGTAGGCAATTTTGATAGTACTTTAAAGCTTAAATTCGTAGCTCTGTCTATCATTTCTTCTCTTTTACAGATTAATCTTTCGTTCTTATTGCGTCGATTTTCATCTAAACTAAGAGCATAAATAATCTGTTCTGTTAAATCCTCGTGTACATGGACGAGCAATTCCCCTGTATGATATTGCAAAATGTCTTTATTACACGCAAAACCATCAAAATACCCAGGAAAAATCAACTTTCTCATTTGCTTTGCCATCTTAATAATGGTATCCCTATTAGGCATAGGGCAAGCCCCATGAGGTTGTATGGGGTTCTCCTGTTTGTAGCTAATCAATAGATCATCAACTAAATTGTTAATCGTCTGCTCTCTTAATTTGCGGTCCATATATTTTCCCCTTTTAAACAATATGTATATTTTCTTGTTAAATAGAATTATCTCAGTTTTCCAGAAATTACACAAGCCCCTTTTAGTTGTACGTTCTACGTTCTATGTAAAAAATTTTGCCACCATTGGTGGCAGTTGAGGCCCAGTAGATAAACTGGTATTTGGCTCTAGATGTTTTTGTTTTAGTATCTAGTGCGTAGCGATCCTTCGCTGCGCTCAGGATGACGGGGCAGGAGCTAAGGCTGGTTTACGAGTCTTTTCAGTGCCGAGGGCCCTTGTGCTTTTACTCTACCCCGCCTCTCGGCGAGCAAAGGTTTTGCTGACCACCTGACCACCCGACCACTTTACCTATCATTTATCGCCACATACTCCATCTCTTTCGCTATACTCTTATATGCAGGCCTTATGATTTTCCCCTTATTGACGATTTCTTCGATTCGGTGAGCGCTCCATCCTGAAATTCGTGATATGGCAAATACCGGTGTCAATAGTTGTATTGGTATGTTTAGCATTCTGTAGACAAATCCAGAATAAAAATCGATATTTGCGCTAACGCCTTTATAAATCTTTCTCTCTTCTCCTATGACTTCTTTAGCAAGGTTTTCCACCTTATAAAATAATTCAAATTCGTGTTCTAGTCCCTTCTCAGCAGCTAATCTTTTACACTGGGCTCTCAGTATTTCTGCTCTAGGGTCTGAAACAGAATACACGGCATGACCCATACCATATATTAATCCAGAATGATCGAAAGCATCACCGTGAAGAAGCTTTTTTAAGTAATCTCTTATTTCGCCTTCATCTGACCAATTTTTCAGATTTGCTTTTATATCTCTAAACATTTGAACGACTTTAATACTAGCTCCTCCATGTCGAGGTCCTTTTAAAGAACCTAATGCGGCAGACATAGCGGAATAGGTATCTGTCCCACTAGAAGTGACTACATGAGTCGTAAAGGTAGAGTTGTTTCCGCCTCCATGCTCTGCATGTAAAACCAGTGCTAAATCTAATAGTGCTGCTTCTGTTTGAGTAAATCCACTGTCTGGTCTAAGCATGTGTAGAATATTTTCAGCTGTGCTGTATTCTTGCTTAGGATTATGAATAAATAGACTTTGGCTCTCAAAGTAATGAGAATAGGCGTGATAGCTATAGGCAGCTAATAATGGGAAACGGGCTATTAATTCAAGACATTGCCTCAGTACATTTTCAACGCTAATGTCATCAGGATTTTCATCATAACTGTAGAGTGCTAAAACACTTCTTGAAATCATATTCATAACGTCTTTACTAGGCGCCTTTAATATCATATCTCTCACGAAGCTCTTAGGCAAAGTTCTCAAACCTGAAATCATCGTGTTAAATTCTGTCAATTCTTCTATACTAGGCAAATGGCCAAAAAGCAAGAGGTATGCAGTCTCTTCAAAGCCATGTCTTTTTTCACTTAAAAAGCCTTTCGTTAAATCCTCTACATCAATGCCTCTGTAAAAAAGCTGACCAGGCTTTGGAATCGTCTGACCATCCTGTAAAGTATAAGATTGAACATCTCCAATTTCCGTAAGACCTGTAAGTACTCCTCGTCCATTAATATCTCTTAATCCACGTTTTACGTCGTATTTAGCGTATAATGCTGGATCTACATAGCTGCTTTCGGCTGCTAGTTGGGCTAACTTTTTAATCATAGAGTTCCTCCATTTTAAGTAAATCAAAAATAATCCTTGTTTTGTATACTTATTCACTTTAATTATACAATAATAAAGTTAAAATAAAAATCATTTTGTGTTTTATACCTACGAAATGGCTAAAATTTCCTACTTTAATTTCGAAATAATGGGTTTCTTCCTAGTTAAAATCTCATTTACTGCCCTTTACTAGAAGTATAAACTTGTATTAATATAAAAAATGCTACTTTTTCTGGCTATTTCTATTATTTTGTATTGAAGTTATAAGAATAGCAATAACAGGACCTAAAATAATACCAATAGGGCCTAGGACGATAGATCCTAATATGGTAGCTATAAAAGTATAAATAGGCTTTATTCCAATGTGTCTTCCTACAATGATAGGCTCTAATACTTGACGAAGAATGACGGCTATTACAAATAAGATGGCTATTTGGGTAGCAATATCTGTATTGCCCATAAGAAAACTAATAATGGACCAAGGTATCAGAACAATACCTATTCCTAAAACAGGGATCAAATCTAGTGTAGAGATCCCTAGTGAAATAAGAAAGGGATGGGCTATATCCATCAGATCTAAACCTACGAAGAGAATAAGAAAAGTTACTCCAATTAATTTAAGCTGAGCCTTTAAATACCCTTTAATGCCTTTACCTGTGTCTTTCATGACATTCCATAAGAAATCGTTCATTATATCTCCTCTTAGAAGTTTTACTTTATTTTTTAGTTCCCTAGTTCAATACTTATCTGCGAGAACAATCCTAATAGATCTTCTACCTTTAGCTTTGATTTTTCTTGGTCTTTTTTGTCTACGATAACCTCTCCTTGGTGCATCATTAGTAGTCTGTTGCCGTATTCTACTGCGTATCTTAGATTATGAGTAACCATAATCGTAGTCAAATGTTTTTCCTGGACAATTTTATTTGTTAGTTCCATGATTTTTCCTGCCGTTTTAGGGTCAAGAGCTGCAGTATGCTCATCTAAAACCAAGAAATCGATAGGGGTCATAGTAGACATTAGTAAGGCCATTGCTTGTCTTTGGCCTCCTGAGAGAGTGCCTACCTGTGTATCTAAGCGATCCTCTAAACCTAGTTCTAATTGACTAAGGCTTTCCTTGTAGTATTCGATACGTTTTTTATCCGTTCCACTTCTAAGATTAAAGGATGTCCCCTTATTATCTGCTAAGGACATGTTCTCTAATATAGTCATGGTGGGGCACGTTCCCATAGCTGGGTTTTGATAGACTCTTCCAATTTTATTGTAACGAACGTGTTCCTTAACATCCGTTATATCTTTATCGCCTATTAAAATCTGCCCCTCATCGATATCAATACTTCCACAGATAATATTAAGCATAGAGGTCTTTCCACTTCCGTTGCTTCCTACTACGGAAACAAATTCCCCTTTTCCAATACTTAGATTAAGGCCTTCAAATAAGCAGGACTCGTTGATTGTGCCCGCACTGTATACTTTATGGATATTTTTAAGCTCTAGCATCTTTAGCCCTCCTCTTCTTCTCATGACCTGTGATCAGTATAATCATAAATAAAACAGATGTAACCAGCTTCATATCGCTTGCGCTCATTTCATATGGTATAAATAATTTTACTACCACATAGACGCCTACTGTTGCTAATACTGTTAAAATCACTTTTAATGGTAACTCTTTCTTCATGTACACGGTGCAAACTACTGCTACTACAATTGCTAAAATCGTAGATAAACTCATATCCATAGCTAAAGAAATACTAGCTTTATATACTATAGAACCAACAATCGCTGCGGTAGTTGGCTTGACAAGGGGGATTCTTTTAAATAAGCTAGTTCCAATGATTACAGATGCAAGACCTATTACCATAGCGCCTGTCCCCATGGATACTTCGAAGAATCCTTGTTGCTGCGCCATTACGCTACCACTCAGTGCAACGAGGGCATTTGCTATAACTAGACCTACTATTTTGACGCTACCGCTATCTTTTGCAAGGGATACTACTAAAGTCATATTATCCCCAACTGCCCTTAATAAATATCCTGATTTTGTCTTCAAATATAAATCCAACAAAATCTTTGACCCAATGGTCACGATGGAAATGATAATCAATACTTTAAAATTTTCTAAAAAGTGCGGATAAAGGGAATTGAACCTCTCATTAGAAAATATAGTTTCCATATTAAAAATTGGCACATTCGCCTTACCTGCAATATGTAAATTAATAGAGTATAAGGCCGTCATTGTTATAACACCAGAGAGCAAATCTCGAACGTGAAACTTTACATGTATAATACCCGTCACAAGTCCTGCAATACCACCCGCTAAGCAAGCTAGAAGCATAATCACATAAGGATTGTGTCCTAATGTAATGGCATTAATAATACTGCTATCTACATTTGTCATTAACATAACAGTAACAGCAGCTCCTAGTGGAAAACTGCCGTCTACTGTTAAATCTGGAAAATCTAATATTTTATATGTAATATATAAACCTATAGCCATAATGGCATAAATCATACCTTGTTCGAGAATACCTAGTAAAATCATTTTGTAAAACCTCCGGTTTTAATCTTTAGTCATCAGTTACTAGTGACTGTATTTATTGCTCGTTCTTTCATGTCTTCTGGTAAAGTAAGTCCTAACTTTTCCATAACTTCGCTATTAATGTAAAGGCTGCTCTCTTCGATGGTTTCAAATGGAGTGTCTCCGGCTGTTTTTTCACCTTTTAATATTGCAGCTGCCATTTTTCCTGTTTGCTTTCCTAGGCTTACGTATTCAATGCCTTCAGAGGCAACACTTCCTAATTTCACTTGTTCGATTTCGCTTCCGAATACGGGAATATTTTTAGCATTTGCTTTTTCTAAAATTACCGGTAAAGAGCCTACTACTGTATTATCCGTTAAATTTGTCAAGCAATCTACTTGTGGCAGAAGTTTATCTACTGCTAAAGGAATATCTGCAGCCACAGAAATACCTGCTTCAATGATTTCAAATCCGTAATCACTTGCTTTTTCTTTGTACTCTGCAATCGTCGATTCTGAATTTACTTCACTAGTCGTATAAAGTATGCCTATGTTCTTTGCTTCTGGCATCATAGCTCGAATGAGCTTTAATTGAGCTTCTACAGGAAGCTTATCGCTCGTTCCCGTAATATTTCCTTCTGTAAGCATGGCTGCCTCTGGATCTGTAACTGCTGTAAATACCACAGGGATATCTGTTTTCTTTGCTGCATTAAATGTGCTTTGGGCAATGGGTGTAGCTATTGCTGCAATAAGATCCATATCTTTGCTGACAAAGTTTTGTGCGATTTGATTGGTTATGGCTGTATCAAATTGAGCATTTTCGTATTCTACAGTCAAGTTCTCTCCCTCTACAAAACCTTCTTCTGCAAGACCTTGTAAAAACCCTTCTCTGCAATTATCTAGTGAAGCATGTTCTCCAAATTGAGCAATTCCTATAGTGTATTGCTTGTCGTCCGAATTACTTGTCTCCTGATTTTCACTGCAAGCTGTAAAAAGCCCTGTTGTTAATAATAAAGCTAAAGTAAGTGCGATTGTTTTTTTCATGATTTTCTTCCCTTCTTATTTGAATATTCTTTTTCCGCTTTCCGCCAAATAAAAAATCCCAAGTATTTGCATTAGCAAATACTTGGGACGAATAAACGTAATCGCGGTACCACCCAAATTGATTTCTTAGAAATCCACTTTAACATATACCATCATATATGCCGTATTTGTAACGAGTCCGGTTCTCGTCAGCGCCTACTCTTTTCATTTCGGGCTACCCTCAAAAGTCCATTCAACAATTCTACGTATACTGCAATCACACCCCCTGCAGCTCTCTAAAATACATTTAAAAAGTTTACTATTCTTTCTCAAAGGTTTGTATATCATTTCTGTTCGTTTAAACTATTATATAATCACGGCAACTAAAATGTCAACAGGTTTTTAGCGGAAAGCAAAGGACTATATTTACTCTAGTTCAAATTGTCCTGTATAAAGTCTATAGTATCTTCCCTTTTCTTCGATTAACTCATCGTGAGATCCTCGTTCGATGATTTCTCCTTGTTCTAGAACCATAATAGCTTTAGAATTTCGAATAGTTGAAAGTCTATGGGCAATAACAAATACCGTTCTATTTTCCATTAGTTTATCCATACCCTCTTCAATAAGCTTTTCTGTTCTTGTATCAATAGAGCTTGTAGCTTCATCAAGTATTAAAACAGGAGGGTCTGCAACCGCAGCTCTTGCAATAGAGAGAAGTTGTCTTTGCCCTTGGGATAAATTCGATCCATCTGCTGTCAGCATGGTATCATACCCTTGAGGTAGATGCTTAATAAAGGTGTGCGCATTAGCTAGTTTGGCTGCTGCCACGATTTCTTCATCTGTAGCGTCTAATCGACCGTAGCGAATATTATCCGCAACAGTTCCTGTAAATAAATGAGTATCTTGGAGTACAATTCCTAAGGATTGCCTTAAAGAATCTTTTTTGATATCTTTTATATTGATTCCATCATAAGTAATTTTGCCTGATTGAATTTCATAGAAGCGATTGATGAGATTTGTAATAGTTGTTTTTCCTGCTCCTGTTGAACCTACAAAGGCAATTTTCTGACCTGGTTTTGCAAAGAGGCTAATGTTTTTTAATACAATCTTTTCGTCATTGTATCCGAATACTACATTTTCAAATCGAACATCACCTTTTAAAGGTACAAGTCTCTTTTCTCCACTTTCATCACGTACTTCCCAAGCCCAACAACCAGTCTTTTGTGATGTTGTCTTCATAGAATTGTCTTCGAAAAGCTCTACTCTTTTAAGCGTTACTTTACCTTCATCGATTTCTTCTTTTTCTTCCATGATTTCAAGAATACGCTCTGCTCCTGCTAATGCAGAAAGAATCGTGTTCATTTGTTGAGACATATGTGTAATTGGTTGTGATACTTGCCTAGTATATTGTAGAAAGGAAACTAGTGTACCAATGTCTAGCATACCAGCAATAGCCATAATGCCACCTATAGAGCTAGTAAGTGCGTAGTTGGCATAAGAGAGATTTCCTAGAGCAGGCATCATCATTCCTGCAAAAGTATGAGCATTTGTTGCCGCTACTCTTAATTCTTCATTTCTCTTAGAAAACTCATTTATGACTTTGCCTTCGTAGCTAAATACTTTGACTACTTTTTGTCCTTCCATCATTTCCTCAATATAGCCATTAACTGCCCCAAGTTTCTTTTGTTGTAGTGAAAAGTAGTATTTGCTCTTTTTACCTATTAATTGAGCAGTAAACAAAATCAGAGCAATCATTACTCCAGTTAACAAAGTCAGTATTGGGCTAAGAACAATCATCATAACTATGACACCGAAGAACAAGATAATATTGCTAATAACTCCAGCTAAACTATTGTTAATTGCTTCGCTTATGGTGTCAATATCATTTGTATAACGACTCATTAAGTCTCCGTGACTGTGTGTATCAAAATATCTTAACGGCAAATCCTGCATCTTATGAAATAAATCCCGTCGCATTTCAGCCACTGCATTTTGAGATATATAAACCATAATTCGAGCATAAGCGTATGAGCCCCCAGCCCCAACTAAGTAAATAGCACCTAAAAGCATGAGCATTCTTGCCAGTCCGTTAAAATCTCCTGGTATAATGTAATCATTAATAATGGGCTTTAAAAAATAGGAGCCTGCAATCATGGCAAAACTGCTCAGAAACATACAAATCAGTACAACGAGTAGTAAAAATTTGTACTTATTGACGTATTTCAGTAAAAATGTAAGGGTCTTTTTTATATCTTTTGGCTTTTGATAGCCGTGCCCACCTGGTCCATGTTTAGCCATCTATTGCAACTCCTTTCTGCTGAGATTCGTATACATCGCGATAAATTTCGCTGTCTTTCATAAGTTCTTCATGATTTCCTATATTGACGACTTTTCCATCATCTAAGACAATAATCTGATCCGAATCTTGAATAGAAGATATTCTTTGAGCAATTATGATCGTAGTTGTATCCTTTAATCCTGTACGAAAAGCTTCCCTGATTTTCGCATCTGTAGCTGTATCTACTGCACTAGTACTGTCATCTAATATGAGAATTTTAGGTTTCTTAAGTAGGGCCCTAGCAATAGTAAGCCTTTGTTTTTGCCCTCCAGATACGTTAACGCCACCTTGCTCAATATACGTATCATAACCTCTTTCAAATTTATCAATAAACTCATCTACGCAAGCTGCTTTACTTACTGCTCTTAATTCTTCATCAGAAGCACTTTCATCTCCCCATCGAAGATTTTCCGCAATGGTTCCAGAGAAAAGGGTATTCTTTTGAAGTACCATGGCAACTGCATCTCTTAAAGTATCAAGCTTATACTTGCGAACATCATGGCCTCCTACCTTTACACTTCCACTTGCCACTTCGTATAATCTAGGGATAAGCTGTACTAGAGTGCTCTTTGCTGAACCAGTTCCACCTATAATACCTACTGTTTGACCAGACTTAATATTTAAATTAATATTAGCTAAATTGTATTCTTCACTGTCTCTTTCATATTTAAAATAGACATTTTCAAAGATAATATCTCCGTTTTCTACTTGGTAATCGTGACTATTATCATCGACGATTTCTGGCTCTTCTTCAAGAACTTCAAGAATACGCTTTCCACAAGCGATAGAACGAGAGATCATGATAAATATAAAAGAAAGCATCATAAGAGACATTAAAATCTGATTGACATATGTAAGAAAACTTGTAAGCTTACCAACTTCTAATTCTCCTGTATTAACTATATTTCCACCAAACCACAAAATAGCTATGATTGTAGAGAAAATCACTAATTGCATAATAGGCATATTTAATACTGTTAGGCTAAAAGCTGTTTCTGAAGCTCTCATGAGCTCTTCATTGCTCTTATTGAATTTAGACTTTTCAAAGGTTTGACGCACAAAAGATTTAACGACTCGAATACCTGTTAAATTTTCCTGAACAGTTAAATTCATATCATCCGTTCTCTCTTGAAGTTTTGTAAAATAGGGCTTTACTCTACTGATGATTAAAAATAAGGAAATCCCCAAAATTGGTATACCTACAGCAAATACTAAAGCTAATTTTGCGCTAATGGTAATGGCAATAACTAAGGCAAATATCAGCATAAATGGAGAGCGGACTAGGATCTTCATTCCCATAGTCACAGACATCTGCAAAGCATTTACATCACTAGTAAGCCTTGTTATGAGAGACGCTGTGCTAAACTTTTCAATATTTTTAAAAGAATAAGAT
>CAZVEI010000046.1:0-10083 GCA_964626295.1 uncultured Alkalibaculum sp. | reverse complement strand
AGCCTTATTTATTCAAGCAATGTTTACAAATTTAAGCTGGGAAAGTTGAGTTAATCATATTCAATTCTTCTATATTTTCTTTTAACAATTGTCAAACGATAGCATATAGTAGTCAAGCATTAGGAAAGTAGCGCAAAGTAGTCGTTATAAACCCTTGCCTTTACATAGAACATACAATATACAACTTAGAACTTATTCCTTGCATAGTAGAACAAATACTGTTGTGCGAAGCCTGCTTTTTCCTTCCACATATCCTCTGCAAATTTTTGTATTTCTTTTGGAGTAGATTCTCTTTTAAAGTATAATTTTTCTGTTACCCTTCGAATCCATACATCTATCGGATAGCAGCTGTACTTTCTCATAGAAAACAGCAAGATGCAATCTGCTACTTTAGGCCCAACTCCTTTAATTTTAAGAAGTTCTTTTCTAGCTTCTTCTGTTTTTAAATTCTTAAGACTGTATAAATCTACCTGACCTTCGTTAATTTTTTGAACAGCATCCACAATGTACTTAGCTCGATACCCACTTTTGATTTCTTCTAGATTTTTTTCTGTAATCCCTTGTAAATCTTCTGGTGTAGGAAAGGTATAATAGTCTTTTCCCTTATAGCTAATCTTTTTACCAAAAGTTTTGCTAAAGCAATCTAGTATCTTTTTTATTCGAGGAATATTATTGTTAGCAGAAATAATAAAGGATATTAAAGTCTCCCACTCATCCTGACACAAAATTCGAATACCTTTGCCATATTCTGTGGCAGCTCTCATGATTTTTTCCTTTGATATATCCTCGATTAACTGTTCATAGTCTCGTTTAAAATCAAAATAATCAGTCCATATATTTTCAAAGTCTTTCTCGTCTACATTATCAAATACGATCCTTTGTCCTTCTTGATAAAGCTCTATGATCTTACCTTTTACTAACCCAATATAATGGCCTTGTCCTATTTCATTCCAACGAAAACATTGTCCACATTCAAAGGTCTGTTTTAAGTCAAAGTACTCTGTCTGAAGAATGATTTGATTTTTGTTTGTAGATATTTGTTTTAACATATATGCACCTCATGTTATAGTCTTATCTATAATAAACAATTAATATTACCATAATTCTATATAATTTGATACAATACAAGTACAATCTAAAGAGGTCTCTCTTAAAACAATACCTACAGAGGAGCTTACTATGTTTAAAGAACAAAATTACAAAACGGTTATTAATACCATCCTAGGTTTTATCTTTTTCGCTATTTTATTAGTGGCTAATATGGCTGAATTTCTTACGTATTTTTTAATTACCGATTCCTTTACTTTTTTAGAACTACCTGTAAAAAGTGCTAGTGTAATTGAGTTTACTATTTTTACCATACTATCCATCTTAATCTCCTTGTTTAGCATTGTTCTCATACGAGTGAGAAAACTCAATGCAAGTATAGCTTATGCTGTATGCCTTGTATTTATCATTATGAATACCTTGAAACTAATCTTTTACTTCCCTAGTATTACCTTAGATAAGGAACACTTCCCCTTTCTAATAAAGCAATATGTCCCTTTGCTAACCAATACTGCAACGATCTTCTTTGGTCTTATGCAGATTTCGGAAATCAAATACCAAAAATACAAATGAACCAACGCAAAGCGTTGGTTCATTTGTACTTCTCTGCTAGCTGCTAAGGATTAATGGCTAGTGTCTAGCGACTAGTTTTTAGGATCTAGCGATTTTATTATAGCCTGTGCAATCTTTTCCATAGGCATCCCTTTATTCATACTCATCTTTCTTATGTATGTGTAGGCCTCTTCTTCTGTACAAGATCTTTTCTCTATAAGAATGATTTTTGCTCTTTCTATAAGCTTTTGATCGGCTAGTTCCTTTCGCAGCTTTTTGATTTCTCGGTCTAATGACAACATTCTTTCCCCATTAGCAATGGCACCTTTTACAACTCTTAGCAGTTCTGCTTGTTCCATAGGCAAACGTAGAGAGCTGTATATCCAACCTTTTTCAATCCAATCAATATAGTCATTCCTGAAATCATTTGCTACGATTAAAATAGGACATATTTTTTCAGTATAAATAATATTAACTACATCAATAGCTCTCAGTCCACGAAGTTCCTCATCTATTATAACTAAATCAATATGCCTAGTATGGGCAAGGCGAATTAAACTATTTCCGTCTTCACAAGTCAATACATTGTAGCCAGATTTTTTTAAGTTCAACTGGACATTCGCTTCAATCTTTTTATTGTTAATGCACATTATTAGACTTCTTAGCATACTTTCCTCCCCCATATTATAGTCTCTAGCAACTAGTCCCTAGCCACTAGCATCTGGGTATTTCTTTAGGGTCAGGGTCTTTCGCTATCGTTCAAGACAACTAGGGTAGCAGCTAAAGAATTTATAAAGTATATAAAAACGCGCCTACGGCGCGCCAAACGATTGTTTAGCCATGGTTCAACGGTTGTTCGACAATCGTTAAACCATAGTTCATTAGTAATGATTATAACAGGTTACTTAGAAAAATAGTATCTTAAACTAGATACTAGTTAAATATTGTTCTAATTCCCATTGTGACACTTGTGTTCTATAGTCATTCCATTCGTGTAATTTACCGTCAATGTATTTTACTCTAGCGTGCTCGCCTAATGTATCCATTAATAATTCATCTGTTTTCAACTCTTCTATTGCTTCTAATAATGTACCTGGCAGTGTGCCGATTTCTTTTTCTTCTTTTTGAAAATCTGTCAAGTCGTATACATTTTCTGAAACAGGTGCAGGTGGCATTAATTTTTGTTCAATGCCTTCTAATCCAGCCGCTAAACTAGCTGCTAATGCTAAATAAGGATTTGCCGAAGGATCTGGGTTACGAAGCTCAACTCTAGTAGAGGCTCCTCTTTTAGCAGGTATTCGAATCAATGGACTTCTATTTTTAGGAGACCAAGCAATATTTACAGGAGCTTCATAGCCAGGAACCAATCTTTTATAAGAGTTTACAGTTGGATTTGTAAGAGCAGCCATACCTCTTGCATGTTTTATTAATCCCGCAATATAGTACATAGCTGTGTCGCTTAATTGGTATTCTCCATTTGGATCATCAAATGCATTTTTCTCACCTTTAAATAAGGATTGATTAATATGCATACCAGAACCTGCAATGCCATAAACTGGCTTTGGCATAAATGTAGCGTGAAGGCCATGTCTTTGAGCAATCACTCGAACGACCATTTTAAAAGTCATAATATTGTCTGCTGCTTTTAGGGCATCTGAGTACTTAAAGTCAATTTCATGCTGCCCTGGAGCACATTCATGATGAGATGCCTCTATTTCAAAACCCATTTCTTTTAAGGTAAGTACCATATCACGTCTTGCACTTTCCCCTAAGTCTACAGGAGCTAAATCGAAGTATCCAGCATCGTCATTTGTCTTTAAAGTAGGAGTTCCATCCTCTCCAATTTCAAACAAGAAAAATTCACATTCAGGACCTACATTCATGGTATAACCTAATTGTTGTGCTTTTTTAAGTGTTTTCTTTAAAATGTTTCGCGGACAACCTGCAAAGGGAGTATTATCTGGATTGTATATATCGCAAATCAACCTTGCTTCTCTTGCAATTTGAGGCTTCCAAGGAAAAACCACGAATGTATCTAAATCTGGTTTCAAATACATATCTGATTCTTCGATTCTTGCAAAGCCATCAATAGAAGATCCATCAAACATAATTTCTCCATCTAAGGCCTTATCTAATTGCTCTATTGTAATAGATAAATTCTTCATAATTCCTCTTAAATCTGTAAACTGTAAATGTACAAATTCTACGCCTAATTCTTTTGCTTTTTGCATTACTTCTTGTTTCGTCATTGTAATCCTCCCTATCCATACTTGTTTATTATAACAAAAAACGCCTACAATATGAGTACAAGAATACTCAATTAATAGACGTCATTGTCGTGTATATTTACTTGTGTTTATTATATTTCCAGCTCTTTATTTTGTCAATTTAAATATCTAAATTATCTTCATTCATCAAATAAGTCAAGGTATATAAACTTTCATTAATTGCAACATTTTCAATGATAATATTGTCTGGAACATCAACATCATTAGGAGCAAAATTCCACAACGCTTTTATATTAGCGCGAACGAGAATATCTGCGATTTCTTGACTAGATGATTTAGGAACACATATAATTCCGATATCAACTTCATTGTCTCTGACAAAATCTTCTAGATCCATAACATCATGGATTTTAATATCTCTAATGGCATTGCCTACTAACCTAGGATTTAGATCAAACATAGCTAGGAGTTTAAAACCTTCTCTTCGAAAGCCTTCATAGTTGCTTATGGCCTGACCTAGATTACCAGCCCCTACAATTACGGTTTTGTATTCTCTACTCAAACCTAAAATACTTCCTATTTCCTTATATAAATCATTGACATTGTAGCCATAGCCTTGTTGACCAAAGCCTCCAAAGCAATTTAAATCTTGGCGTATTTGAGATGCAGTTAATCCCATGATCTTCCCTAATTCTTTAGAAGATATTCTATTTACATCATTTTCTAACAATTCACCTAAATATCTATGGTATTTTGGCAATCTTCGTACTACTGCCATAGATACCTTTACTGAATTTCTTTGCATATACTTACTCCTTCCAGATAAACCCATAAAACATAGCTAGTTAAATCATTATAACAAATCTGATATTATAATGTCAAATAGAGTTTATTTCCTATCTTTAATCTGTTAAAATAAGTTGTTCCTATTAATTGACTAAGGGTTTTTATTAAGTACTATATTCCGCATATAAAGGTCCCTATCGCTACACTTATAGACTTAAAATCAATTTTCATATAGCATAGGTTAGGAGGATGAAAATTGCTAACATGTAATAACATCACAAAAAGTTACGGAGTAGATCTTATACTTGATCATATATCCTTTAAAGTGGATAAAAACGATCGCATCGGCATCGTAGGTAAAAACGGCGCCGGTAAATCAACCTTATTTAAGATTATTGCCCACAATTTATACTTTGATTCAGGGGAAGTAAATATTAATAAAGACACTTCTATTGGCTACTTGTCACAAGACTTAGATTTAAATGAAGATGCAAGGATTTACAATGAACTATTATCTGTCTTTCAAATTTGCATTGACCTTGAAGGGGAAATATATAAGTACCAAGAGCTCATGAGCCAAAATATAGACTTAGACAATAGAATGAACAAATACGCAAAACTCGTAGAGGAGTTTGAAGCCTTAGGAGGCTATGAGTACCAAAGCCGAATACGAGGGATTGCCAATGGTCTGGGCTTTAGTGAAGAAGAATTAGATAAGAAAATTGGCCAATTAAGTGGGGGGCAAAAGACTCGAGTTGCCTTAGGAAAACTATTGCTTTCAAAACCTCAGCTTTTTTTATTAGACGAGCCTACAAATTATCTAGATGTAACTGCTATCGAATGGTTAGAAAGTTATTTACAATCCTATGATGGTGCACTTATGATCATTTCTCATGATCGGTACTTCTTAGATGCGGTAGTAAACAAGATCTTTGAAATTGAAAATCATAAGCTTAATGAGTACAATGGCAATTATTCTAATTACGTAATGAGAAAAAAAGAAAATTTAGATGTTCAAATGCACCATTACGAACTGCAACAAAAAGAAATTCATCGTCAAGAGGAAATTATCGACCGATTCCGACAGTTTAATCGAGAAAAGAGCATTAAAAAGGCAGAAAGCCGAGAGAAGATGCTAGGTAAAATAGAACGTATTGAAAAGCCTATTGTCTTTCAAAAGAAAGCCCGTATTCGCTTTGAACCACAAATCAAAAGCGGAAAGACGGTCTTAGAAGTCTTAAACTTAGAAAAGTCTTTTTCCGAAAACACCCTTTTTGAAAACATCGACTTCACCATCTTCCGTGGTGAAAAGGTGGGCATTGTCGGGGCAAATGGAACTGGTAAAACCACCTTACTCAATATTATTTCAGGAAATTTACGCCAAGATCAGGGCGAAGTTATTCTCGGTCACAATGTGAATGTAGAAATGTATCATCAAGAGCATCAAGGTCTAAATCCTGATAGTAGTATTCTGTCTGAAGTTTGGGCATCAAGACCCTCTACAAACGAAGGAGAAATACGAAATTTTTTAGGTGCTTTTATGTTTACAGGAGAAGAAGTCTTTAAAACTGTGGGCTCTTTATCTGGTGGGGAGACAAGTAGAGTTTCTCTCGCAAAACTTATGCTATCAAAGTCTAATTTTTTGCTCATGGATGAACCTACTAATCACCTTGACATGGAGACAAAGGATGTTTTGGAAGAGGCTTTAATCAATTATTCAGGAACGATACTCCTTATTTCTCACGATCGATACTTTTTAAATAGGGTTGTGGATAAACTCCTAGTACTTGAAAATAATGGCATCTTTATGTACAATGGCAACTACGATTATTATCAAAAGAAGGTCAATGATGCTAAGCTCATAGAGCAACTACAAAATCAGGGTTCTTCTATGACGAAGACCCAAATAAACAATATGAAAAAACTAGAAAACAGTCAAAAACAAAAGGTAAAAACCCTTAAAAAAGAAATAAGCGATCTAGAGGCAAAGGTCAATGAGTTGGAGGGTCAAATCAAAGAATTCGAACTGCTCATGTGCGAAGAAGATTTCTACGACGACTACGATGAAGCAAATAAAATTACAGAAGACTACAATACTATAAAGGAAGTTTTAGATGTAACTTTAGAGGAATGGACGGAGAAACAAGTAGAGCTAGAGCTTATAAACGATGAACAATAGTTGAACCATCGTCAAACAATTGTCAAAAGCAAAATACAAACTACAAAACAAAAGATGGTCTTTCCTGAAAAAGGCAAGGCCATCTTTTATTTCCAGTTAATAAGTCACCCTAACTTTATCACTTGAACAATCGTTTAACTACCGTTTAACAGCTGTTTAGCCATTGTTAGATGATTATAAAGATAAATTAGAAACAGCATTTAAGTCAAAAGAAGAAAACTCCCCTTTTATATACTTATAATATCCTGCACTTGCAATCATAGCTGCATTATCACTACATAGATCTGGCTCTGGGAAGTGAATGGAGAGTCCTTTATCTAAAGCCCTCTTTTCTAAAGTATCTCGCAGCAAGCTGTTTCTTGCTACACCTCCAGACAAACATATAATAGACATATTATTTTCTAGAGCTGCTTTCATAGTCTTATCTGCTAATACATCTATTACAGATTTTTGAAAACTAGCTGCTACATCGTTGACATTGACTTCAATATCTTTCATTTTACAGCTATTTAAGTAATTTAAAACGGATGATTTTAAGCCACTAAAGCTAAAATCATAACTGTCTTCTTCTAAATAAGCTCGTGGAAAATCTATAGCTTCAGGGTTTCCAAGTTTAGCTGCTTTGTCAATTGCAGGCCCACCAGGATAACCTAAACCAAGGGAACGAGATATTTTATCAAACGCCTCTCCTGCTGCATCATCTCGAGTTTGACCTAAGACTTCATATACGCCATAATCTCTTACTATGACGATATTTGTATGCCCTCCTGAGGCTACTAATGTGATAAATGGTGGCTTTACTTCTTCATTTTTAATATAATTGGCGCTAATGTGCCCTTCCATGTGGTTTACACCAATAAAAGGTTTGTTTAAACTAAAGGCTACCGCTTTTGCATAAGACAAACCTACTAACAAGCTTCCAATTAAACCTGGTCCGTAAGTTACAGCCACAGCATCTATGTCCTGTAATGATGTATTGCTTTCTCTTAAGGCCTTTTCTACAATAAGGTCAATTTTCTTTATATGATTTCTTGAGGCTATTTCTGGCACTACGCCTCCATAAGGCTGATGAATATCGATTTGAGAGTAGATGATATTAGAACAACACTCCCTACCATTTTTTACAATAGCCGCAGAAGTCTCATCACAAGAAGACTCAATTCCTAAAATGATTATATCTTTATCTATGGTTCTTTCCTTCTTTCTTAAAATTCTTCTAATATTCCCTTTTTTCTTACTTCTTATGGATAACTCGCCCTTTTATTCTACGCTCCATAAGAGCACCTAGTATTCCTATAGCTAAAAGGAAAGCCAGGCTTGTACCCAAGATAAGAGTTGCAATATTCATAAAAAAGTGAATATCAACCATATTAATCAGTACACTTTCCGTTGGGTCTAAAATCCAATAGTCATTTGTAAAGAATATTTTATGGAAAACAACAAAATACTTATTAAAATCCTGGCTTAACAAAACGCAGAGGAAAATCCCCCCTATGATAAAGGCAATTGCACTGTATTTCATAGATTTGTACAATGTAACCTTATCTTTTTTATAAAAGTAAATCCCACATATTAATACAATAAGCCCGCAAATATTTCGCAAGATAATACCAGCATTAAATAAATTCTTTACGTCTTCCATATGAACAATTTCTCTCTCTTTAAAGACGATTTGCTCTTGATCATCTATAATGCCCCTTATAGCAAAATCCTGCCGATCCCCTAGTAAAAAATTTTGTATTTCATCTGTGATCTTCATTAGATTGTCAATTTTAATATTTGTAGTCTCTACGACTCCATTTTCTATATATTGATCTCTAAAAAAACCATCCCACCTGACGATAAACTCCACTGTAGTCAAAAGAACAAATAGGGGTATGGATATGGTTAAGAGAATAAAACCTATCCTTTTTAACATTTTTTCCTCCACATAATAATGGCATCTTCTTGATTATCTTCATAATACTTTTTGCGTATTCCACATTCCTCAAAACAAAATTTTTTATACAGATTTAAAGCAGCTTCATTGCCCTTTCTCACCTCTAAAGTCATATTGTAAATGTGCTCATCCTCTGCTTTTTTAATCATGTGAGATAAAAGATGGCTACCTAAACTTTGTTTCTGATAGCTTGGATCTACGGCAATATTGGTAATATGAGCTTCATCTAAGATAAACCACATGCCTCCATAACCTGCAATCTTCCCAGAGGATTTTATAACTGCATATTTGGCCAAGGGGTTTTCTAGTTCTTCTAAAAACATATTCTCTGTCCAAGGAATCGAAAAACACCTTTTTTCAATGCCTAAAAGTTCTTTAAGGTGATCTATTTTCATCTCTAAAATATCTGCGCTCATTTATTTGCTCCAATTTCTCCGTACCGTTCCATCTTTTCCATTGTATTCTCGTAAGACGCTTTCAATTTGGCTTTTGTATAATCGTTGTAATCTCCAGCAAGGGCATCTTTTACAGGCAATACTTCATAGCGGAAGCTTCCACTTGACCCTGTTCGATTTACCCAAGTGGGTATGTAGTTTACCCCTACGATCCTCTTATCTCCAGAAATAAAATCCTTTTCTAAACTTAAACTTACAATGACTCCATCTTCTGTATATGTGCTATTTGAAATAGACCCTAAAGTCTCTCGCCTTTGATTGGAGATAAAATTACCCATAGAGTATATGACGTATTTTGCCTCTTCATCTATATAAACTACATCAGACTCTTGTATTACGTGTGGATGGCTACCCAAAATGATATCTGCTCCCCACTGAAACATGCTATTTGCTAATTGCTTTTGATAAGAAGAAGGTTCTAACTGGTACTCATTTCCCCAGTGAATAAACACTATGGTGAAATCTGCTCCACTTTCTTTCGATTTTTTAATGTCATTTTCTATTTTTTTCTCGTCTATAAGATTGATCATATACTCTCGATCTTCGGATGAAAGCAAACTTTCCATACCATTCAAACCATAAGTATAGCTTAAAACAGCTAGTTTAATACCTTCTACTTCTGCAATGTAGATGTCGTCACTGCGTTCTTTGTATGTCCCTACATTAGTCATATTGTTTTCTGCGATTTTATCGATTGTTCGAATTACTCCCTTTTTCCCTTTGTCTAGTGAATGATTATTAGCAGTAGCTAATACATCATACCCTATTTTACTCAAAGCCTCTAAGCTTTCATCAGGTGCATTAAATACTGGGTACCCACTAGGTGTTCCACCCGCTGTTGTAGACTCAAAATTCCCCAGAGCTAAATCTGCACTTTCAATATACTTCTTTACATAT
>CAZVEI010000045.1:1632-10146 GCA_964626295.1 uncultured Alkalibaculum sp. | reverse complement strand
GTTGAAAAAGTTCGAGAGGTTTATAAAATTAGTCAAGATCCAGTGTCTTTAGAAACACCTATTGGTGAAGAAGAAGACAGTCATTTAGGTGACTTTATACCAGATGATGACGCTCCAGCACCAGCAGAAGCAGCATCTTATGCACTATTAAAAGAACAATTATTTGACGTATTAGAGACACTAACAGATCGAGAAGAAAAAGTGTTAAAATTGCGATTCGGTTTAGATGATGGCAGAGCAAGGACCTTAGAAGAAGTAGGAAAAGAGTTTAATGTAACAAGAGAAAGAATCAGACAGATTGAAGCCAAAGCCCTACGAAAACTAAGACATCCAAGTAGAAGCAAAAAATTAAAAGATTATTTAGACTAAATAAAATGCACCCTTTTATAAGGGTGTTTTTTGTTTTTTTAAAATTTATAAAAATGTATATTTAAATCTTTATTTGGCAAGATTAATATAGAACGTGATTCACATAAAATTTGTCTCTAAAATTTCCCAAAGTCTTGACAAAATAAAAAAAATCACTATAATAATATTTATCGTTCCTCAGTAGCTCAACGGTGGAGCAATCGGCTGTTAACCGGGAGGTTGTTGGTTCGAATCCAACCTGAGGAGCCATTATATTAAGATAATTGTGACTAGAGACAAATGTTTCTAGTCTTTTTTTGCGCGAAATAACGAGCCAAGCGAAAACAAAGTTTTCGCAGTAGGCGATATGCTTGTGCAGACAAACGGCTTGCCGATTTGGCTGTGAAATTATATCGTCTACGCAAATGAAAGCTTTGCTTTCATTTGGCGAGTACCGCGAACAGCGAGAAATTCGCTTTGCGAATTTCTCGCTGTTGTAGCAGGCACTAATAACCCATCTTTCTTTTATATAGGACATGAATTCCCAAAATAAAGCATACTTTCCCAAAGTCATAATTTGACGAAATATGGTATAATAGTAGTAGAACAAAGTTCATCTACATAACTTTACTATTTTCAAAAGTTCATCTAGAGAAATTCACCTAATCTCTTAAATAGTTAAATATAGAATGGAGTAGTTTATGCAACTAACACCTAGGCTTGAAGCCATTGCTAAAAAGGTATCCTATAATGCTACCGTTGCGGATATCGGTACAGATCATGCGTATATTCCAATTTATTTAGTGGAAAACAATATTGCGAATAGTATATACGCTTGTGATATTAATCAAGGTCCAATCAATATGGCCAATAAGCAGATTGAAAAATATGGATATACAGAAGAAATTACTACAAAGCTAGGACCTGGTCTAGAACCTGTTGTGGATATGGGCATAGAAAATATCATTATTGCGGGTATGGGTGGTATTTTAATTAAGGAAATCATTGAGGCAAATAAAGAAACTGCCTTTAGTGCTCATAAATTAATTTTACAGCCTATGATTGCCCAAGAAGAATTAAGGCAGTACTTAATCCAAAATGGATTTCAAATAATTGACGAAGATTTAGCTCAAGAAGATAGGCGCATTTATCAATTAATCGTCGCTAAAAAGGGTATAAGTGAACCATGGGCAGATGTAGATTATCATATAAGTCCGGTTCTCGTAGAAAAAAAACATCCATTGCTCCATAAACTTATTGCAGCAAAAGAAAATGAGCTAGAAAAAATCATCAAGGCTTGTAGTGGTGAAGAAAGCCAAAATGCAAAAATTCGCAGGGAAGAGTGTAGTTCTTTACTAAAAAAAATAAAGGATGTGAAAAAGTGTCTGTAAAATGCCAACAAATTATTCAATTCATCGAAGAGCTTGCACCAAGAAAATTAGCAGAGAGCTGGGATAATGTAGGGCTTATGGTCGGAAGCCCTAGTATGGAAATTAATAGGGTTTTAGTATGCCTAGATGTAAATGATGAGGTATTAAAAGAAGCCATTGAAAAAGATGCAGATTTTATCGTGTCTCATCATCCTTTTCTTTTTTCTCCTTTGAAAAATTTAAGATGGGATAATTATAAGGGAAAATTAATGAAAGAGCTAATTACAAGGGAAATTGGCGTTTACAGTGCACACACAAATTTAGATATTAGTCATAAAGGACTCAATTATTGGTTAGCAAATCATCTGGAAATAAAAAATTTACAAGTTTTAGACAAAATAAATTATGAAAACTTGTATAAACTTGTTATTTTTGTACCAGAATCAGATATAGGAGCAATGAAAGAGGAATTAGGGCGTCAAGGTGCTGGATGGATTGGAAACTACAGTCATTGTAGTTTTGCAACAGGCGGAATTGGTAGCTTTAAGCCTTTAGAAAATACAAAACCCTATATAGGAACACCTGGGAAAATAGAAGAAGTAGATGAAGTTAGAATTGAGACCATTGTAAAAGAAGGCGATTTAGAACGGACTTTAAAAGCCGTTTTAAAAGTACATCCTTATGAAGAAGTAGCATATGACATATACCCTTTGAAAAACAGTGGAAACGTGCAAGGTCTTGGTGTTGTTGGAAACTTGGACGAGGAAATGAGTGGAATCGAATTTATAGAATTTATAAAGAATAAGTTAAATATAAATAACTTGCGAGGAAGCGGTCCTATGCCAAAGGAAGTAAAGAAAGTAGCAGTTTGTTCAGGTGCAGGTGCGAACTATATGCATAAAGCAAAATTTTCTGGAGCAGATGTTTTTATTACTGGAGATTTAAAATATCACGATGGTCAAACGGCAGAAGAAATTGGATTATTCGTGTTAGATGCAGGCCATTTTTCAACGGAAATCATTGTAACCCAGTATTTAAGTGAATACTTGGAAGAATGTGCGAAAAAGAGCAAAGTAAACATAGAAATTACACAGTCTACTTCTGGAAGAGATACATTACAAGTCTACTAGATTATAGATCTGTTGATGAAACGAATCACAAGAGTGGGTTTCCCACCAATGTGTTGATATAGATAAATAAAGTGAAATGAATCGTTAAAATGTATAACGATTTTTAATGTTTAATGAGGAGTGTAAAAATGGTCGATATAGAAATATTATGGGAATTACAACAATTAGAAAATAAAATTATTGAAGTTGAAAAAGAAATGGGCATAATGGACCTACAAAATCAAATTGAGAAGAGTAAAGAACTTTACAATAAAATATTACAAACGACTAAGAAAATTGCAGCAGAATATAAAGAGAAAGACGCTATTGCTTTAGAATTAAAAGAAGATGTAGAAAATATTCAACAAGCTATCGTCATCGCAGGGCAAATGCTTAATAGTGATGAAGTTCTAAAACCAAAAGCAATTAGCCAATTAGAAAAGGACATAAATGATAATACAACCTTAATAGAAGAAAAAAACAAAACCCTTCAAGAGTTAAGAAAAGAGAATCTAGCGAATATTAAGCAAATTAAGAGATTCAAATCTAAATTAGAACAAATTTATGAAGGTGTAGATTCTTCTACAAAGCAATTAGGAAAGCTACAAAAAGATGCAAAGAAATCATTAGCTTCCGTTTATGAAAGCATAGAGAAGATTAACAAGGATCTTACACCAGAATCTTACAGATTTTACTATGATAAGAAGGAAAATCTATATCCAATTTTAGTGTCTTATACGGGAGATAGCTGTGACGGCTGTAAAATGCAATTCTCATTAATGTTTACACAAAGCATAGAAAAGAACAACTTACACTCTTGCACTTGCGAAAACTGCGGCAGGGTAATTATCATCCCACAAACGCAAGAAGTCTAAAAGGCAGCAGCTAATCGCTAGTCGTTAGTCTCTAGCACCAGATCGCCAGAGGCGATATGATTTTAGAAGTTCAAGTTGGAATGTTGATAAGTTGGAAAATAAACTCGCCTTTCGAATTGTAGGAGCGAACTTTGTTCGCCCGTATTACAGCCACCATCGGTGGCTAATGTGCATTTGCTGACCACCTGACCACCTTGGATTAATTTCCATTGCAAATAAAATTAACATATGTTAAGATAACATTCTGAGTAAGTCAGATGATCGCTGGTACAAAACCGCAAGGTTGTACGAGAGGAAAGTCCGAGCTCCGTAGAGCAGGGTGCCGGGTAACACCCGGTGGAGGCGACTCTAAGGCAAGTGCAACAGAAAGTAAACCGCCTATGAAATTACAAAGTAATTTCATAGGTAAGGCTGAAACGGTGAGGTAAGAGCTCACCAGCGGATAGGCGACTATTCGGCTAGGTAAACCCCATTCGGAGCAAGACCAAGAACGGACACAAAAGGGCAGCTGCTCGTTGCCGTCCAATGGTAGGTCGCTTGAGCCTATTGGCAACAATAGGCCTAGATAGATGATCATTTAATACAGAACTCGGCTTATAGACTTACTCACATAAAACGAACTTAAAACAAGGCTTTCGAGCTTTGTTTTTTTGTATATTAAAATAGCTCTACTTTTGGTCCTAGCTCTTGATTAAGTCATCCTGAGCGCTAGCGAAGGATCTTGACCCAAAAGGAATACCCAGATGCTAGTGACTAGAGCCTAGCAAATGAAGCACCAAGGCACTTTCTTGTATGATAGGAAAGTGCTGCTTTTGACCCTAGCTCCTGCTTAAGTCATCCTTGAGCGCAAGCGAAGGATCTTGACCCAAAAGGAATTCTCCGCACGCTAGTGACTTATGACTAACGACTAAAGCGCCCAAGGTGCTTTCTTGTGGATAAGATTTGCATGTATTTAAAATAATCTCACAGGGCTTTAAATGTAGTTATATGATAAAATATTATAATAAGGGATATATCAGGAAATTTGGAGGCAATAAAACATGGCAGAGAATACAACGACTATAGGATTTGAAGATAAATTATGGCTTGCAGCGGATAAGCTAAGAGGGAGTATGGACGCTGCAGAATACAAGCACGTGGTATTAGGACTCATCTTTTTAAAGTACGTATCCGATTCTTTTTCTGAAAAGTACAATGCATTAGTAGAAGAAGGAGAAGGCTTTGAAGAGGATAAAGACGAATACATGGCAGAAAATATTTTTTGGGTACCCTTAGAAGCTAGGTGGAATGAGATTGTAGCCTATGCTACGTCAACGGAAATTGGCAAGAAGATCGATACCGCTATGGAGCTCATTGAAAAAGAGAATCCGTCTCTAAAGGGAATCCTCAGCAAGAATTATTCTAGGCAAGAGTTGGATAAGACAAGGCTAGGTGAATTGGTAACCTTATTTACCAATATCGAAATCGGTAGCAATATGGCCAAGGAAAGGGATATGCTAGGGCGAGTGTATGAATACTTTTTAAGCAAATTTGCCAGTGCAGAAGGCAAATTAGGGGGAGAATTTTATACTCCTTCTTGCGTCGTGCGCACCTTAGTAGAGATGCTAGAGCCCTACTCAGGACGAGTATATGATCCATGTTGTGGTTCAGGAGGAATGTTTTGTCAATCAGCTACCTTCGTTAAGGAGCATCAAGGCAATATCAACAATATCTCCGTATATGGACAAGAGAGCAATCCAACTACATGGAAGCTGGCGCGAATGAACCTAGCCATCAGGCAAATTGAAGCAGATCTTGGAGCGCACAATGCAGATACCTTTCATGAAGACCTGCATAAGACACTAAAGGCAAATTACATTTTAGCAAACCCTCCCTTTAATATATCGGACTGGGGCGGGGATAAGATTCAAGAAGATATTCGGTGGAAATACGGCGTGCCTCCAACAGGCAATGCCAATTACGCATGGCTACAGCATATGGTACATCACCTAGCCCCCAATGGCGTTATGGGCTCCGTTCTTGCCAATGGATCCTTAAGCTCTAATACCTCAAACGAAGGAGTCATCAGAACAGCCATGGTAAAAGATGATATGGTAGATTGTATCGTGGTCATGCCAGGGCAATTGTTCTATTCTACAGGGATTCCTGTATCACTATGGATTTTGCGAAAGGGAAAGAGCGACAATACCAAAGACAAAGTGCTCTTTATTGATGCGAGAAATCTAGGGCATATGGTAGACCGTAGGGTAAGGGAACTAGATGGTGAAGATATTAAAAAAATCGCAGATACGTATCACAACTGGATGAAAGGCAGTGAATACGAAGATATTCAGGGCTTTTGTAAGTCAGCAAGTCTAGAAGAAATCGCAGAGCAAGATCACGTTTTGGCTCCTGGACGGTATGTTGGTATCGAAGAAGTAGAAGACGATGGAATACCCTTTGAGGAAAAGATAGAGGAATTGACCAGCGAACTAGGAGAACTATTTGCAAAAACCAAAGGCCTAGAAGAGGAGATTAGGAAGAATCTAGGGGGGATTGGGTTTGAAATATAAAAGAATTGATGAAGTTGCACTAATAAATAAAAGTAGTATAACATCAAAGATGAAATTTGATTTCATTAATTACTTAGATACTGGAAATATTACAAATGGAAATATTGATACTATTCAGTTATTAAAAAACTCAAAATATCCAAGTAGAGCAAAAAGATTAGTTGAATATAATGATGTCATTTATTCTACTGTAAGACCTAATCAATGCCACTATGGGATTATTAAAAATTTAGTACCCAATATGGTTGTTTCTACAGGATTTGCTGTACTTTCAGCTACAGAGGAAATTGATGCAGATTATCTATACTATTATTTAACTTTACCAGGAGTAGTACAGGAATTACAGAATATTGCAGAGACATCAACTAGTACCTATCCTTCTATTAAACCAAGTGATATTGGAAACCTACAGATACCAGTTCCTACTATTGACATACAAAAAAAAATAGGAATAATCTTATCAGTTATAACTCAAAAAATCGAAACCAACAACCAAATCAACAAGAACCTACAATCCATATCCCAACTCCTATTTAAACACTGGTTTGTAGATTTTGAATTTCCCAATGAAGAAGGAAACCCTTATCGATCTTCTGGTGGAAAGATGGTGGAGAGCGAATTAGGGATGATTCCTAAGGGGTGGGAAATAAAAACTATTAAAGATATTACTTATAATTTTGATAGTAAACGAAAACCACTTTCAAGTAGACAAAGAGAAAGAAAAAAAGGAATATATCCATATTATGGCGCAACATCAATTATCGATTATATAGATGAGTATATCTTTGATGGAATTTATGTATTGCTAGGCGAGGATGGTACAGTTATTAACAGCGAAGGTACACCAGTATTACAATATATTTGGAGGAAGGCGTGGGTAAATAATCATGCACATGTTTTGCAAGGAAATGGTATTTCATCAGAGTTATTATATTTGTATTTAAGCTCATTAAATGTAAGTAATATTGTTACTGGTGCTGTCCAATTGAAAATTAATCAAACCAATTTAAATTCAGTCAAAGTTGTATATGCAAAAAAGCAAATCATAGAACAATTTGATAGTTTGATACAAACAATATTTGCTACCTTAAGAACTTTAAAAGATGAAAATGAGTGTTTATCAAACTTACGAGACACCCTCCTCCCCAAACTAATGAACGGAGAAATAGATGTATCCAACATAGAAATGAACAACTAAAAGCGAGGTGAGCCCCATGTCTTTTACGGAAGACTCCTTAGAGCAAGCAATCCTAGAGCATTTTGAATCCTTAGGATATGATTATGTCTATGGACCAGATATTGAACGTGATTACGGCGAAGTCATATTACAGGATGCTTTCTTTGATTACGTGGCAAGTATTAATCCAGGAATAACCCAGGAAATGCTGGAAGAAGCCTATAAGCAAATCAAGAACCTAGGGCTGATTAAGCTTGCAGAGATGAACGAGGCCTTTCATAAATTTTTAGTGGAAGGTGTCTTAATTCCTTACAAAAAGGATGAAGAAAATCGAACTTTTCAAGTGAAGTTAATCGATTTTGAAAATATTTATAAAAATGACTTTAAGGTGGTCAATCAATACACTATTTCCGAATATAAAACTAAGAGGCCAGACGTGATCGTCTTTGTCAATGGGCTTCCTTTGCTTGTCTTTGAACTAAAAAATGCCATTAATGATGATACGACTATAGAGAATGCATACAATCAGATCAAAAACTATCAGCTAGATATTCCATCTTTATTTCACTACAATGCCTTTAATGTGATTTCAGATGGAGTCACAGCCAGTATGGGAACCATTACAGCCGATTTTACTCGGTATATGGCGTGGAAATCGAGAGATGGGGAGCCACCAGAGGGGGACTTTAATCCCATTGATGTCTTGCTAGATGGAGTATTTCCAAAGCAACGGTTGCTAGATATTATTCGAAACTACATTTTATACCAAGATGTAAAAGGAAACACCGTAAAAATCGTGGCAGGTTATCATCAGTACTTTGCCGTTTCAAAGGCAATCAAGAGGACAAAAGAGTCTTTAGAAAATAAAGACAAGAAAGCCGGCGTCGTTTGGCATACTCAAGGCAGTGGCAAAAGTTTCTCCATGGTATTCTATACAGGATTACTCGTAACAGATCCAAAGTTAAATAATCCTACGGTAGTCGTCTTGACCGATCGAAATGATTTAGACAATCAACTTTATGCTACCTTTGCCTCATGTTCTAAACTACTTCTCCGTCAAGAGCCAAAACAAGCAAAAGACCG
>CAZVEI010000045.1:0-1622 GCA_964626295.1 uncultured Alkalibaculum sp. | reverse complement strand
TCAATGCTGGAGGAATTGTATTTACCACCATTCAAAAATTCGAGGAAAACCCTGATGTTTTATCAGGGAGAAACAATATCATCTTTATTGCAGACGAAGCCCACCGCTCTCAATATGGATTAGAAGCGAAGTTAGACAGAAGTACAGGAGAGTGGAAATACGGCTACGCTAAAAATATGCGAGATGCACTACCCAATGCCACCTTTATCGGTTTTACAGGGACTCCAATCGATTTTAACGACAAATCCACCAGAGAAATATTTGGAGATTACATAGATATCTACGATATGACTCAAGCAGTCGAGGATGGAGCGACTGTTCCTATTTATTATGAAAATAGAACAGCCAGGTTGAAATTAGACGAAGTAGTCCTTAAACAAATCGATGTAGAGTACGACAAAGTAGCAGCGGAAACGACGGAGTACATTATCGAAAAATCGAAACAAGACTTATCAAAGCTGGAAACCATTATAGGCTCAAGGCAAAGATTAGAGATGTTAGCTAATGATATCGTAAAACATTACGAAGAGCGCCAATACGTATTATCAGGAAAAGCCATGATTGTTTGCATGAATCGAAAGATCGCTATCAATCTATATCACGAGATATTAGCTTTAAGACCAACTTGGGCCAATAAGGTCAAGGTAGTCATTACAGAGAGCAACCAGGACCATGAAGAATGGCATGACATTATAGGCAACAAAGAATATCGTAAGAACCTGGCTCTTGAATTTAAGGACGAAAAGAGCGAAATGAAAATTGCCATCGTCGTAGATATGTGGCTGACAGGCTTTGATGTACCATCTATGGCGACTATGTACATCGATAAACCTATGAAGGGTCACAACTTAATGCAGGCCATAGCTAGAGTTAATCGAGTCTACAAGGATAAAGAAGCAGGCCTTGTAGTGGACTATATCGGTATGGCGGCAGAACTAAAAAATGCATTAAACCAATATACCAATAGAGACAAGGACAAAGTTCCAGATGTAAACGTAGCATTAAGTATCGCCTTAGAAAAATTAGAAATCATGAAAGACTATTTTTATGGTTTTGACTACCAGGCTTTCTTTGGTGAGTCTGTAAGCGAAAGACTAGATACTTTGTTAAAGGGGGTCAATTACGCCCTAAGCTTTGAAGAAGAAGACTCAAAGCTTTTTATCAAAGAAGCGACGGCACTAAGTCAAGCAGAGACCTTATGTAAATCCCTTCTCAGTGAAGATCAAAAGAAAGAAATCGAATTCTTTAAAGGCGTAAAAGCAGGGGTCTGTAAAGTCGCTAATCGAGGAAAGCTTACAGCCAACGAAGTGAACGCAAGAATCGGTACGATTATTGAACAAGCCATACAACAAGAAGGTGTTTTCAATATATTTGAAGCCACAAATCAAGCAAATCCAGAAATATCGATTTTATCTGAGGAATATATGGCCAACATTCGAAACATGAAGCACAAGAATATCGCCGCAGAGCTCCTAAAAAAACTCCTCGATGATAATATCAAAGTATTTCAAAGAAGCAATATCGTCAAATCTGAGCTGTTCTCAAAAAAGTTAAAAGATGTCATGAAAAAATACAACAATCGAATGATTAGCAGCGTAGAAGTAATTGAAGAATTATTAAAC
>CAZVEI010000044.1:0-10197 GCA_964626295.1 uncultured Alkalibaculum sp. | reverse complement strand
AGATCCGAGGATTGTAGAAGATGCTAGTTTAATACCAGCTATTTCCTATGATGAGCTAATTGAATTAGCCGCATTAGGTGTAAAAGTTTTACATCCACGTTCCGTGGAACTAGCAGGAAAACACAAAGTGCCTTTAGTAGTTCGATCTAGTTTTAATGACCATAAAGGAACAATTATTGAGGAGGATATAAACATGGAGAAAGTTTTAATTAGAGGGATATCATTAGATGAAGACATTGCAAAAATATCTGTTTTAGGAGTTCCTGACAAACCAGGTATTGCATTTAAATTATTTAGCTTATTATCAAAGGAAGACATTCATGTAGATATGATTGTACAAAATGTCAATAGAAATGGGGTAAACGATATTACCTTTACGGTGACCATGGATGAACTTCAAAGAGCTAATGAAACAGCTCAAAAATTTGCATTTGACGTAGAAGCAGAAAGAGTTGTATATGATACAGGTGTATCTAAATTATCTGTTGTAGGAACAGGCGTAGTAGCTAACGCAGAAGTAGCTTCAAAATTCTTTGAAGCACTTTACGAAATCGGCATCAATATTCAAGCAATCAGCACTTCAGAAATAAAAATCTCTTGCATCATCGACAAAGAAAAAGGCAAAGAGGCTATGAAGTATATTCATAAGAAGTTTGATATGTAGTAAAGGCAGCAATCAGCAGCCAGAGGTCAGCTACCAGCGCAGGCAACCACTGGTAGTTGGCCACTGATTGCTAGCCTTTACTTAGTTTTCCCATTTCTTTTGTAATCTTCTTTACATATTCTGTGTCTTCCATAAAAATTAAGTTAAATTTAATGTGATAGATTAGGGAGTCTAGGGTGGACTTTGCTACTAGGTAGGCGGCAGCGCCGTCGCTTAGGTAGTTTTTGTTTCCTTTATCAATGATTTTTTCTACTATTTTCATTAACTTCATTACTCTGAGGATCATATTTAAAGGAATTTCCACAGCCTCTTTATATGCGTTTTGTAGCTCTTCATTTTTAGCTCTTTTGTCCTCATCACTGTCGCTCTCTCGTTTCATGATCTTTACAATTCTTTTATAGGATAAGGTATCTCTATCCATATCAAATAAGAACTCATTTCGGTAAACAGTACATTGGACCACAGACTCTTTTAAATCTTCAATAAATACTGGGTTAGTCGTTTTTTTTATAGTATGTCGAAGGGCCATTTCAGCCATAGCTGCTGCGGAAGCTCCACAAAGCCCTGCCACACTTCCACCTGCAGGTGTACCTGGCTTAGAAGCAATCTCTTCTAGAAAAACTTTTATGGATTGATCTGCAATAGACATAAAATCTCTCCTCAATTGGCGATTGTAGTGAGTATTAGTATGTGCGTTTAGGTGGAATTTAAACTGAAAAAAGGTGGTCAGATGGTCAGGAAAAACAATAAGCCACCTTTGATGGCAAAGGTTTCACATAGAACTAAATGAAATAAGGTCATCATATGATGACCTTATTTGATCTTAGGTAAATGTATGGATACAATATCATTTTCATAATATGCATTTATTCGGCTTTTGTCGATTCCGTTTAATGAAAAACTCCTTTGACAATAAGAATAGGTATGTTCTTCTAAAGTGTAATCATCATTGTCTTCGTCTATAATATCTTCTCTGTTTGCTTCGACGTAGAGGGTATTGTCTTCAATATATACTGACAATTCATCTTTATCAAACCCTATTAATTTCATGAGTACAACGTATTCGTGGTCCTTTTCATTAATGGTTGCATCTATTCTCCTGTCTTCAGGCTCTTCTGTAAATAAGTATGCAATGTTTTCAAATTCCTTTTTTTTGCGGTAATCCATGACATCACCCTCCTTGCTTTACTTTATGCAAAGAGGGGAGATGTGTGATTATTAGTCCAATTTTATATGACAATAACCATTTGGATTCTTTTTGAGATAATCTTGATGATATTCTTCAGCCTCAAAGAATTTTTCTAGTGGTTTGATTTCAGTAACGATTGGCTTTGATAGCGTACTTTGTAATTGACTTCTAGACTTTAAAATGATTTCTAAATCTTCTTCATCTAGGTAGTATATGCCTGTTCGGTATTGGGTGCCAATATCGTTTCCTTGCCTGTTTGAGAGAGTAGGGTCTATAATTAGCCAAAATTTATTTAAAATGGCCTCTAAATGAATTTTATCTTCATTATATTGAATCATCACTGCTTCTGTGTGATTTGTATTGCCGGTACAAACTTCTTCATAGGTAGGGTGCAAAGTATTTCCGTTTGCATAACCAGCCTTTGTCATTTCAACTCCGTCTAGTCTTTGAAAATAAGCTTGTACACCCCAAAAACATCCACCTGCTAAAACGATACTTTTCATAAATAAACCACCCTTAATAGTTCTACCGTAGCTTACAGCCAATCAGTCTTCGCTAGCGCTTGTCTTCTTGGGCAAGCCTGGCATGGGTGCTACTAATGCTTCTCCTCGTCGCTTCGCTCCTCGACAAGCAAAGTACCACTCCAAACCGTAGCTTACAGCCAATCAGTCTTCGCTAGCGCTTGTCTTCTTGGGCAAGCCTGGCATGGGTGCTACTAATGCTTCTCTTCGTCGTTTGGCTTCTCGACAAGCAAAGTACCACTCTATATGTTTTAAAATTGTAGCACTCAAGATGCTTTGAACAATTGTTTAACGGATGTTTGACAAATGTTCAACAATCGCTCAACCATTGTTCGATTATCGTTCGACTATTGTTTCATTAAAATCATATGGGGTAATTAAGATTAGCTGTAGTAGCAGTATTTAGTATGTCTAAATACAATTTTGCCTCGTAAATTGCCATATTTAGATTCATATCTTGATAGTTTCCACATTCAATTGGGCTTGCACCAGGTACTTGTCCTTCAAAATGGGATATGAATGCGTACAGCTCTTTTATGATAGGAAGTACCCCTTCTGAAGTATAATCTCCTGCTAGAATTAAATAAAAACCAGTTCTACAGCCCATAGGACCAAAATATATAATTTGATCTTTGTAGTCTTCATGATTTCTTAAAAAGGTTGCCCCTAGATGCTCTATTGTATGCATTTCTGCTGTATTCATTACTGGTTCATTGTTAGGCTCTTTCATTCGAAGATCAAAAGTAGTGATGACAGAGTCTTTCACTAGATCCCTTCGAGATACATATAGCCCTTTTAATAGTTTTTCATGATCTATAGTAAAACTTGCAATTTTATTCATTTTTAGACCTCCTTGTAGTAGTATTATATCATAAAATATCGCAGGTTGCCTCAGCTGCTTTGCAGCTTCGGTCGTTGGCACTTGCTCATAGAAATTATCCCATTTTCTCGTGCAAGCACGGAAAATGTCCTAATTTCTGCGAGCCAATCTGCTAGTTCGCATATTATATCATAAAATATTGCAGATTGCCTCAACTGCTAGCTCCTAAAAGAAGAAAGATTCTAGAGCCCTCTAGAATCTTTTAGTAGTTTCGAATTAATAATTTATCTATAATGTATTTTAGTCGTTCTTTGCTTTCACAGTCCGGTAATTTTTTAAGGGAGTCGTATGCCTTTTGTGTATATTTTTTTGCAAGAATTCTAGATTGTTCTAAGCCATTATTTTCAATAATGGCTGAGTGAATAAGGCGGGTTTCCTCATCGGTAAATGTGCTATTTTTCAATAAGTCTTCTAATGTACCATTTTTGTCGTTTTGCAATGCGTAAATGACAGGTAAAGTAAAATAACCTTGCTTTAAGTCATTCATGGAGCTCTTCTTAATGATATTTTTTGATGAGTAATCTAAACAGTCGTCAATAATCTGAAAGGCCATACCAATTCGGTATCCGGTTTTTGCTAGTGCATTTTTTATCTTTTCATCTGCATTTGCCTCTTCTGCACCTACTACTAAACTAACAGAAAATAATGAAGCTGTTTTTCCTGTAATAATGCGAAGATATTGCATGATGCTAGAGTTAAACCTGTAGCGAAAGCTATATTGAGTAAGCTCACCTTGACAGATTTTCATAATTACTTTGGATAAATTAACTGCACTCTGTTCATGAAAATCTTTGTTCACTAAAGCGAAAATCTTTGCAAATAAGTAATCGCCAATAAAGACAGCAGAGTCTTTACCGTACTTACTTTGTACGCTTTCAACGCCTCTTCTAAGTTTTGCTTCATCAATGATATCATCGTGGATTAAAGTTGCGATATGTAGCATTTCTACAATAGCAGCTAGATTAAGAATATTACTTTTTGGTTCTTCCCCAAAAGTAGAACCCAATAGAACAAATGCCGGTCGAAGCAATTTGCCACCTGATTGCACTGTATCGTGTACTGCATTTATAATAAAATCATGTGAACCCTTTACAGAATCTTCAATAATTTTTGTGACTGCATCTAACTGTTGTTGAAGATCTGGGTACAGACTCCAGAAACTATTCATTTTATCTCACCTTTTTATCTTTTAAAGTTAAAATTCCCTTTTAGTAAGTATTTAAGTAAATAATTAGAAGATATACCGATGAATAAACCTGTTGGTATAGCTACTAATAATAAGTAGGGCCAAAGTAAGAATATATTTCTATTTTGGAGGATTAAAACAGCTACAGACAATTGCCCTGCATTATGAAAAATAGCGCCAATAATGCTGACTCCTATTAGACTAAAGTTATTATTTGATAATTTCAAGGTAAAATACATAGCAATTAAACTAAAAATTCCACCTGTTAGAGAATAAATTAAGACAGTCATATTACCAAACATAAAAGAGCTAAGAAATGTTCGAGCTACGACGATCATTAAGCTTTCTTTAAAGCTTAGTGTAGAGAGAGCTAATAAAGTTGCAATATTAGCTAAACCTAGCTTTGCCCCTTGTATAGGGATCGCTGGTAGCAGAGATTCAACGTAACTTAAAATCATAGCTTGGGCTACAAGCATAGAAATATATACTAGTTTTCGGGTAGGAATGTTCATAAGCTCTCCTTACTTATTTGCAACGATTTCAGCGATTACTTGATTAGGCAAGCAAACAATCATTTCACTGATTTCGTCAATGGGTGCATTGTGCACGCAAATTTGATCTGGGCAGTCTGCTTTATAAATACGAACTACGCCATTTTCTATCTTGATTTTATTCAAACCGAGATCCGTTTCTACATTAAAACTTTCGTTTGTTGCTGCTGTTAGTGGAATTTCCTTGTAGACTTCTCCTTTAGAAGTAACTCTTAAAAGGGTTTGTGCTTCATTACCTTTATTTAAATTAATAAATAGGACTCCTACTAAGCCAACTATAAGAACACCTAGTATGATCCAAAGATCTCGTTTTTTCATACTTTTCACCTATACTTCAAGTAATTTGTTTATTAAAAAATCCTTCTTTTTTTTGAAGAAGGATTTTCATTTTGATTTTATGAGATGATTGTATTCATTATTATACCATCTAATACTCATTTGGCAAAATCAAATTGTCAGAGGCTAGTTCTAGCCTCTGACATACTAATTATTTCTCTTCAAATTCGTCAAAATACAAATAAGATTTCTGTACAAATCCGAGTTTTGACCACCAACGCTTAATAGCAGGGATTACATAGTAATCTAAACCTAGAGCACGGCCGGCGCCTTCCATTAGGGCAATGGCACAGACAACATACCAAATCATAGAAGCATCAGCCATTCCTGTAAAGGCAATGCCTATACCCATACCGACGCTAACAAGGGAAGCTAAGAAAGTAAATAGTCCAAATATTAAACATAATCCAATAAGAATTTCGCCTACGACCATCATCGTTTGAAATGGCACTTCAATTGGCTTGATAATGGTATTAACCATATTGACCATCCACTTAGGAACATTCATTATAGCATCTCCAAAACCAGCAGGTTCATGATCTATGGCCCATTGGAAGAATGGGTGAAGTTGATTTGCAGCCTCTGCACTAGCATTACCGGTAGCACCTGTAGCAGCAGTTACTACTTCAGCAGCAGCTCCAGCTCTAGCTGCACCTGTGCCACCATCTCCACCAGCAGGAGCAAAACCTGCAATGGCATTGATTGTATCCACAACTTTAGGTGATTCTAACCAGCCTTCGCCGATTTTTACCATACCTTCAACAAGCCACATATAACCTAACCATAATCGTAGAGGCAACTTCCAAATGTTTTTTGACGAGGAGGAGAATAAGCCTCCAAATACGCTTCTTCTGTTTTTAACATGGAAGAATTCATGTCTTAAATAATTCCATACTTGTCTTATACCAGCAACACCAATTTGATAGTAGATATTGACTACATGTTTAATCAATACTGCAAACCATCCAGATGAGTTAAATCCAGTTTCTGCAACGGCATATTGAGAGCCAACAGATACCATCAATCCGTGATACTCTTGTTTGTGTTTGTGGAGGCTTTCACCTTTAATAAGTGCTGCGACATTGATTGCTGCTGTATGTCCAGTTTGTTCAGCAGCTTCTACAATTTGTGGCAATGGACCTGTTTCATCTTGATAAGATGCACTATCTCCTATGACAAATACATTTCGAGTAGCTTTTCCATCTTTTAATGGTTGCAAAGATTCGTTTACTACGATTCTTCCACCTCTACCAAGGTCAAAACCTAATTCACTAAGAGTAGATTTGTTTTTAATGCCTGTAGTCCAGATCAATGTCTTTGTAGGGATCTCTGTACCATCTTTTAGGGTTACAGAATCAGCACCTACTTTAACTACTGCTGAGTTTTTAAGAAGTTGAATGTCTAATTTTTTATATCGTTTTTCAACTTTAGCTACTTGAGCGTCGTTTTTCAACATATTTAAAATTCGGTTCATGGCTTCTATATTGTAAATCGTTACTTCTTTTTCGTCTATATTATATTTTCTTGATAGGTGTTTTTTGGCTTCGCCAATTTCTCCTACCATTTCAACACCTGTAAATCCACCGCCACATACAGCAAAAGTAAGGAGTTGTTTTCTCGTAGCAGCGTCCTTCTCTGTAGAAGCCTTAGCAAACATGTCCTCTATATGATGTCTTAATAACACAGAGTCTTCAAAAGACCATAATGTAAATGAATTTTCTTCTGCTCCTTCTACTCCGAAGAAGTTTGGCTCATTACCTGCACCCATGATGAGGTAATCATAATTATAAGTACTGTTATCTGACTTTAATACATTTTTAGCGAAGTCAAACTCTTTTATGGTGTCCCTTACTACATTTACCTTACGACCTGCAAAAATCTTTTGCAAGTTTATTTGGACTGATTCTGGTTCCGTACGATGGCCGGCTACTTCATGCAACTCTGTCATAAGAGTATGAAAGTTATTTTTGTCGATTAACGTAATCTCGACATTATCGTCATTTTTAAATAACTTATGCAAGGTTTTTCCAGCTTTAACACCAGAATAGCTGCCGCCTAATATTACTATTTTTTTAGCCATTTTCTACCTCCTATAATTTATTAATGTAAATGATTTCCATGTGACAATAGAGTATAAGTATAAAACATACCATGAAATGGTGAATCAGTTCACTACATTTAATATCTTATTATACTATACCCATTATTTCAATAAATATTTAACTCGGAAAAGATTTCCTTACATAAAAAGATTTATATTTAAAAAAATAATTGGATATTTTACATTAGAAGACAAAATATGCATAAAGATTTTGCTAAAATGAGTGGTAAAAAGACAGGAGGGGTTCCTATGGGACAAGTTTACGTTATTACTTCAGGAAAGGGTGGCGTAGGTAAAACCACGACAACAGCGAATTTAGGTTCCGCACTGGCTATGATGAATAAGAGAGTAGTCGTAATCGATGCAGACATAGGACTTAGGAATCTCGATGTTGTAATGGGTTTAGAAAACCGAATTGTATATAATGTGGTAGATGTAGTAGACGGTAGATGTAGGTTTAGCCAAGCCTTAATTAAAGATAAGCGTTTTGAAGAGCTCTATTTGCTCCCCGCTGCTCAAACCAACAATAAAACCGACATTGCACCTGGTGATATGATTGAACTATGTGATGAATTGAGAGCAGAGTACGATTATATTCTCATAGATTGCCCTGCAGGCATTGAGAGGGGTTTTGAAAACGCCATAGCAGGAGCAGATAAATCTATTGTCGTTACAGTCCCTGAGGTGTCAGCTGTTCGAGATGCAGATCGAATCATTGGCCTACTAGGTAGTGCAGGTATTGATGACGTTAATTTAATAGTGAACAGAGTAAGATTAGATCTGGTAAAAAAAGGTGAAATGTTAAGTGTAGACGATATGCTTGATATTTTAGCAGCTAATCTTTTAGGTATTATTCCTGATAATAAGGACATTGTCATTACTACAAATAGGGGAGAACCAGTAGTAAGCAATCAAAAATCTATTACAGGACAAGCTTATCGCAATATTGCGAAAAGGATTTTAGGTGAAGAAGTACCTTATTTAGAATTAGATCTGAAAAAGAATTTTATTCAGCGGCTTTTCAGTACAAATTAAGGAGATGAACAAAGATGTTATTTTTTAAGGGAAAACAAGACAGTAAGGATATCGCCAAAAGAAGACTTCTAAGCTTACTTTCCAATGAAAAAAACAATATGAATACGGAAAAGTTGGATATGATCAAATCGGAAATCATTCACTCAGTAGAGGATCATTTTCCAGTAAATCGAAGCTCTAGTGAAATTTACATAACAGAAGAAAATAAAGAATCTGCAATCGTAGTCATTCTTCCCATCCAAAAAGAGAAAGTATAGTAGCTTTCTCTTTTTTATGTTACAATGTACGTACTAGCAGATTGGCTGGCAGAAATCAAATCATTTTCTGTGCTTGCACGAGAAAATGGTTTGATTTTTATGAGCAAGTGCCAACGACCGAGACCGCGTAAGCGGTCGAGGCAATCTGCGGCATATAGTAGAAAAACATCCGCCAGCTATCAGTACAAAAGGCTATTGCATAGCGTATAAAGGACCCTTGAGGAGTACCCTAAGCTGGTTGCTGAAGGCTGAACGCTTTATTTTGGGAGGTTACATTGAAACCATTAAGTTATATAAAAAAGGTTGATTATACATTAGTATTTGTTATATTGTGTCTTTTTACTATAGGTATGGTTGCTATTTGGGTGGCTACGGATACGGAGAATTTTATTGCAGGAGAATCTTCTGATTATATTTTTAAACAAGTAGTAGCCTTTGCAATAGGCATAGTAGGCATGATCATTGTTATAAGCATCGATTACCATGTGCTTGGCCAGTATTGGATTCATATTTATATATTGTGCTTGCTCCTTCTAATAGTAGTATGGGTACCTGGTATTGGTGTAGAAAATAAAGGGACAAGAGGTTGGATTAACTTAGGCTTTATGGACTTACAGACCTCAGAAATCGGTAAAATATTTTTTATTATATCTTTTGGTAAATTATTAGATAAGCGAAAGGACAAGCTAGATCGAATAGTAGATTTATTGCCATTAGCGCTTTTCATAGCACCAGTCATTGCCTTAATCGCTATTCAACCAGATATGGGGCAAGCATTGGTATACGTAGTTATTGCAGCAGGAATGCTCTTTGTAGCTGGACTCAATACCAAGTATATTTATGGGGTCATTGCTAGCGTCATCGTAGGATTTCCCCTGGTATGGAATTTCTATATGCGGGATTATCAGAAAAAGCGATTGATTACCTTTTTTAATCCTACAAATGATCCCTTGGGAGATGGCTATCACGCCATACAATCTATGACTGCAATAGGATCAGGAGGAGTTTTTGGTAAGGGTTTTAGAGCAGAAAACACCATGACAAAGCTAAATTATTTGCCAGCTCAGTGGACCGATTTTATTTTCTCCGTTATATCGGAGACAACTGGCTTTATTGGTGCAACAGTAGTGGTACTACTTTTTGGCTTATTTTTATTCAGATTATTAAAAGACGCCAGCGAGGCCAAAGATCAATACGGAACTTTAATTATTTCAGGAGTATTCTTTATGTTCTTGTTTCAAATACTTGAAAACATAGGAATGACTATGGGCATCATGCCTATTACAGGAATCACCTTGCCATTTTTAAGCTATGGAGGCAGCTCTGTTATGACCAATATGATTATAATAGGTATGGTATTGAATGTGTATATAAGAAGAAGATATATTGATTTTACGTAAAAAGCAGGCCGCATTTGGTCTGCTTTTTTTTTAGAAGTGCGTGGATAATTGGATTCTTATATGCTTATTACTATTAT
>CAZVEI010000043.1:0-10234 GCA_964626295.1 uncultured Alkalibaculum sp. | reverse complement strand
ATATAGGAAAAAATTTGTTATAATTAACATGAGAATTTCAAAGCATTGGTATTTTAACCATTGGAGATTTAGCTGAGTATTCAAGGGAAAGCCTTTATAAGAAATTTGGAAAAATAGGATCTCAAGTCTATCTTCTTTCAAACGGAATAGATTTATCTCCTGTAGTCTCTCACAATCACGATGATGTAAAATCCATTGGCCGATCCGTTACATTATCTAAAGATATTCATAATGTGAAAGACGCAAAATTAGTACTCATGAAATTAGCAGATAGAGTAGGTATTCAAGCACGTAAACAAAATAAAAAAGGGCGCACTGTACAGATTGTCATTAAGTATTCAAATTTTCAAACTATTACGAGACAAAAAACCATAGAGCCCACTAATTTAACTACAATCATCTATGATACAGGGATTGAACTATTACATAAATACTGGGACCATAACAAATCTGTTCGACTATTGGGTATTAGTCTTAACAATTTTGATGAGAAAGGTCATTACGAGCAAATCTCGATGTTTGACCTTCCAAAAGCCAATATACCAAAAGATAATCTGAAAAAAATAGCTACATTAGAAAAGACATTAGACGCTATAAGGGAAAAATATGGATCTTCAATCGTAAACCGAGCCACATTGATAGATACAAATCTTAAGTCAAGGAAAAAATAAGGAATTAAAGGGAATATAAATAAATGTGTGCTTAAGACCAGGTGGATCACTTTACATTCACTATCACTCATTTACAATCAAATAATTTCTCTACTTTCCCTTTATTCAAATCTTTACCGATAACGCAGAGCCTTCCCGTATAATCTGGTGAAATATCTCTAATCTCGTACTCCCCAGGTACAAAATCAAATTGAATCCAATTACCTTCTATTGTAGGCAGGATCCCTTTTGCTCTTAAGACGATGCCATAATCCGTATCACTAAGGGCTTTTAAAAAATGTTCGATGTTTTCTTTTGTATAGGGCTGACTTGTTTCCATTTCCCAACATTGGAAAAATTCATTTTCTTTATGAGAATGATGCTTATGATTACAATGTGGATCTGTACAGACTTTTTCTTGTTCCTCCATGAGAGAGCCTACTTTATTTTCTAATAATGCAAGTACTCCCTTGCTTTCTAATTGATTCCACGGAGTAGTTACAATATTTGCATTTTTATTGATCCTTTTTATATCCTGTACTATGTACTGAATCTCTTCTACAGTAGCCTTCTGTGTTCGACTTAAGAATATCGTATTGGCATTTCTAATTTGATCTTCAAAATACTCTGTGACATACTCTAAATTCATTTCATACTTTAATGCATCTACTATAGTAACAATTCCATTTAGCTTTATAGAGTCCTGAGAAGTAAATTCATCACAAGAAGATAAAACTTCTGAGAGTTTTCCCACTCCTGATGGTTCAATAATAACTCTATCTGGTTGGTATGTTTTTATGACAAGTTCAATAGCTCTAGAAAATTCCCCCACTAGCGTACAGCATATACAACCCGAATTGATTTCTATAATATCAATGCCCGTCTCCTGTAATATGCTCCCATCTATGCCAACCTTTCCAAACTCATTTTCTACAATAACCACTTTTTCCCCAGCTATGTTCTGCTCTAGTAATTTTTTAATAAAAGTAGTTTTTCCTGAACCCAAAAAACCAGATACAATATCAATTTTTGTCATAAGAACACTCCTCTCTGAGATGATATATTTAGCGCCTTCTGCGCTTTGCCATCAATGACCAGTCTTCAGCAATCAGTGCTAGGGTCAAGTCTTACAGGTCAAAGATCCTTCGCTAACGCTCAGGATGACTTAAGCAGTAGCTAGAACCAAAAGTAGCAATTTCTTGTTCAATAAATACACGAAAAGGAAAAAGCAACTCCTTTTCCCTTTTCGTGTATAAAATTTATTTATAGAGTCCTTTTCTGTGAGCCTTTAGATAATCGCAATTAAACTCATCTTGATCTAGTAAAGTAGTCGAAGCAATCAATGAACCCATCATTTCTTTATCCGTCGGATCTAGTACATAACCGTCCATTCCTATTGCCATGATTTGTACAGCAAATAATCTATTTAGAACTTTTCGATTTGGCAATCCAAAGGAAATATTACTGAGCCCACATGTAAAGTGTACATCTGGAAATTCCGACTTAATTTGTTTAATGGCCTCTAATACTTCGATTCCTGCTGTACTAATGCTACTAACTGGTTTTATTAAAGGGTCAAAGTATATATCATCATCTGCCACACCAGCTTTTGTAAGCTTATTGTATATATTGCGAGCTACCTTTACACGATCTTCTGCTGTTTCAGGCATTCCAGTGCTATCCATACATAGTGCAACTACTTTTGCTTTATGTTTTAATATAATAGGTAATATGGAATCAAATCGATCATCTTCATCACTTATAGAGTTTAACATCGGCTGATCATATTTGCAAAGAGCTAAGCCTGCATCTAAAACTGCTGCATCAGGGCTATCGATACAAAGAGGAGCTTCTACTTGTTCCTGTATACAATTGACAAGCCAAACCATTACTTCCGCTTCATTATTGACCATCGTACCACAATTTACGTCAATATAATCTGCACCTGCGTCATATTGCTCTTGTGCCAGTTTTTTAATAAAATCTGCATCTTTGTTTAAAACTGCCTCTTTGACAGCTTTTCTACTTGTATTAATTAATTCCCCGATAATAAGCATACTTATGTCCTCCTTGGCATTTGTTATGCGTGTGCTTTTTTGCCTAATAAAGCATCACATAATTCTACTGCTGCTGCTGCATCTTCACCGTATCCATCAGCACCTACTTGATCTGCAAACTCTTGGCTAATTGGAGCTCCACCCACGATAACTTTTACTTTATCTCGGAAACCTTTTTCTTGTAAGAAAGTAATTGTCTCTTTAATATTCATCATTGTAGTCGTTAACAACGCTGACATACCTATGATATCAGGCTTATGTTCTTCTATTGCCTTAACAAAATCTTCTGGTTCTATATCTGTTCCTAAGTCTATAACCGTATATCCACTACTTTCTAACATCATACCTACTAAGTTTTTACCAATGTCGTGAAGGTCTCCTTTAACAGTTGCCGTAACAATTACACCCTTAGTTACTAAATCCCCCTCTTTAATATGCTCTTTTAAAAGATCCATTCCAATATTCATCGTCTTAGCAGATTTCATAACTTCAGGAACAAACATTTCACCTGTTTTAAACAAAGGAGTTACTAAGTTCATACCACCTATTAAACCTTCGTTTATAATATCCATTGGCTTAGCGCCATCTTCCATTGCTTTGTTAACAAGACCTTTAACTTTTTTAAACTCTCCATCAAGAACACATTGAGCGATATTTTCAAATTTAGACATATTATAATCCTCCTCTAATTAAACAATAATTTTTATATTACAGTAAATCATTCAGTATCTATACATTTATGGTTTAGCCTAATAAATATTCGCCAGGTAAGTATTTACTTTCATCTAAATCTTCTTTAATATCATTGTAGAATTCCATAGGGTCTTCAGGTATTTCATCTAATTCTCTAGCCATAATATCAAGGTATTTATTGTCTCTCTTATCTGCAGAAACTTTGCCATCTGCTATAGCCTTTTTAAGCCCTTCAACTGCTAATTGAGCTGCTAATTTTGTTCTCAAGAAAGGATTTTGTTCTTTAACTAATTCTTTACTGATATCAAAAACAAAATCAGGTCTAAGTACATAAGCCTGAACATCTAATCTAGAGTCTGATTCTACTAATAAATCTCTAAATTGTACATTCATACCTTGTTTCGTTGCTTCATTCATTAATCTACAGTCGTAAATTAATTGTTCCATTGATACGATTGGTGCGTAATCAGATAAAAGTTTTACTTGTTGTACAGACTCATTACTCCAAAGATCTGCCGCTGCTGCTGAGATATTTCCAACTGGACTAAAGTGTGCACATGCTGCAGATTTTCCTTCTGCAGATATTGGTGTACCTGTTATTGCTTTAATATATGGACCTGCGTATTCACAGTCTTTACTAGGTCCTACTGCGCCCATTTCGTAAGCTACTAAAGCTCTAGATGCACTAGCAACACGTACTACTGCTGCAAAAGATTTTGGTATAAATCCTCTTTCTGCAAGTACCATAGCTGTATTAGCAAATCCACAAGAGGAGTCTCCAGCTGCATAACAATTATTACGATCTGCAATATCTACTAAATGTCCCCATAAGAATTCCATATCTCTCGTTCCTAATACGCCTAATGATAATATTACTTGTTTGATTTCTGCATTAACTAATGCATCATCATGTAATTCTTTTCCGCCTGTTGACTCAATAGAAAGGAAATCTGCTCCGTCTTTTGCACAACCTTCAAATGCTTCTATCATGCCATCCCAGTACTTACCACTTCTCATTACAGGAGGACGACTCATTTCTCTTGTATCGTTTAAAGTAGCTCTTAGCGCTGTCTTTAAACCGTATTTATCTGCATATTCTTTCATAATATCTAAGATAATGCGATTGACTTCAATACCCCATTTAGGATTTTCTGTAAAGTTTACTAATGTCTCTAATTCAAGAACCACACCTGGTGCGTAAAGCTCATGAGCTCTTTTTAAAGCGCCTTTTATAATGTCTGCATAAATTTTGTAGGCATCCTTTACTGAATTTTCATCAATATTCATTCCTGGAAGAGTAAAGTTTAATTCAGGATAAATAGTACCTCCACCTATGACAAGACCGCTCTTTGTTGTAACTGGATTAGGACAAGCGCCGTATACAAAATCATTTAAATCCTTATAAGCTAACTGAGTAAAACTCTTTTTCATATTAATTCCTCCATATAAATTAAATTATATTAATAACGTTCTGTGGAAATAACATAGCCAGATGATTCTATAATCTTCTCAAAGAGATTCTGACCAATATTTTTATATTCTTTATATATGGGTCCTAATCTTATTGTGCAAGGATCTGTGCTGCAGCCTAATATAGGTTCTAATATGTCTAGAATCATCCCTTGCAACTCACCTGCGTAAATAACATCTCCTATAAAGTACTCTCTGCTTTCATAACGCCTTCCGATAATTGCCATGCCCTTTTGATAAGCTTTAATAACTTTAATCGCTTCTTCCCTTGATGGATTCAACTGGACAAAATCCTCGAGTAACTTTATAACCTCATCTTCTTCAAGTTCACTTACTAATCTTGTTATTAATTTGAAATTCATAAAGATACCTTCCTCTTGTCTTCTAGGCGCTGTTGCTAGAAACATATTAGTTAAAAGCCAGATATAAATTTTGCAGGCCTGCATTTTGTATTGGCTTTTATTCCATCACCTCCTACATTTTGTACTTCACTATCAATATATAACTTCTTTCTATACTTATATAATACTCTTCTCCAATTAGAAAGTCGATGGAGGATATCAATACATTCTGGTACTTCACCCCTTTGAGGTTTTAGTAAATTGTACTATTTCAACAATTTCTGGTAATTCTGGCAAAATGCTTACAGCATTTTGAGCTGGTCAGGTGGTCAAAAAATATGCGACATACGTCGCAATGAACATGGAACAATGAATAATAAACAGTATCTAAATGACTCGCGTCAGTTAGTTTAGGTCGCCTCTGAAGCTTTCTAGCGTCCAGGATGACCTGAGAGCAGGAGCTAGGGTCTTTAACTCGCCTGGTGGCGAGTTTGTTTTCAGCTTTTAACTTTTTCCTGTCCAACGACCAACTGACCAACCACCTAACCACTTAAAGAGTTCAGCCCTCAGCTAATAAAGAAAGCCAAAACTCCATCTACTGAAATTTTGGCTTTTACATTCATTTTTCTTCTATTATTAAGCTATCTACAAGGTCGATGGCTTCGAATAAGTCTTTTGCGTAGCCATTAGCGCCAATGGCTTTAGCGTAGTCGTGAGTAACAGGACCCCCTCCTACTATGACTTTTACCTTCTCCGCTAAACCTTCTTCTCGAATCTTTTTCATGACTTCCCTTTGTGAACCCATAGTAGTTGTAAGAAGAGCGGAAAGAGCTAAGATATCCGGCTCATATTTACAAACTGCATTAATAAAATCGTCTACAGGAACATCAATACCTAAGTCGATTATAGTGTACCCTACGCTTTCTAAAAGCATTCCCACTAAATTTTTTCCGATATCGTGGAGATCTCCTGCTACCGTACCTATTACAATGACGCCCTTTGAATAACGGTGCTCACGGCACATAATTGGCTTTAATATATACAAACCTGCATGCATAGCACGCGAAGCCCTTAACACTTCTGGCACAAAATTTTCTCCTGTTCGAAAGCTCTTTCCTATTTCGTTCATAGGTTCAATTAGCCCTTTCTCAATGATTCTTTCTGGGTTAATTCTTTGATGTAAAGCAAACTCCGCTTTTTCTTTTACTAATTGAGCATTTCCCTTGATTACTCCTAATTGAATCTCTTTTATAATGTCTTCTATCAATTTGTTTCATCCCCCTAAATTTGCTTTCTATACTGAGTAGGTGTCACTCCAATTTTTCGACGAAAAACCTTCGTAAAGTAGCTAGGGTCACTGTAACCAAGTTTTTCTGCAATGTCCTCTACTGAAATTCCAGGAATACGAAGTAACCTTTTTGCTTCCTCTAATTTAACCTTTACTACGTAGTCCATAATGGTCATCCCTTCGTCGTCTTTAAAGATTTTGCTTGCATAATTTGGACTTAGAAAAACAGCATCGCAAATTTCTTCTAAAGAGATATTCCCTCGATAATTTTCTAATATGTAATCTTTAATTCCTCGGATACTCAAGCTGTTACTTGCGTTGGAATTTCTTTTTATAGCCTGTAGAAATAAATCAAAGGTTTTAATAGCTACCAAATCAATTTCTTCTGTGGTTTCATAACGACCTACATCCTTTAAAAAGGTAGAGCTAAGATCTAAGGCTTCATTTAAATCTGCCCCTCCATCTACAGAAGCTCTTGAAAGGATTACTCCTAATTCTAAAACTCGGGCTTTAACCTTGTTGATATTTGCTGCTCCTTTAAGAAAGATATCAGCCAAAAGTGTTTGATATACGTTTTTTGCTTCTTCAAAACTCCCTAATTTTATTTTACTGACTAAATCTCGTTCTTTTTCCAAAGAATAGTTGAGGCTTATGCTTTGTATACTAAGTTTTTCTTCTAAACTCTTTCTATTTTGTATTTCTTCATTTAGTCTCTGGTTTTCATATCCAAATTTCATAATATTATTTGCCGTCACGTAAAGCAAATCTGCTGCACCTTGAACCTTTTCTACAGTGAGAACTTTTAATTCTTTTGCTGCATCTATAAGTTCATAGAAATCATCTGTCAGCTCTTTATTCATTTGTCTCAATTCGATCCAAAAGAACTCTTCGGGCTCCCACATGAGAACTTGGCCACAGATAATCGTCCCTAAATGCTGTCCATTAATAATAATAGGAGCTGCCCACTCTATTAACCCTGCAGGACACCTAAATATATATGGTTCCCCAAAAATTGCAGCTTGTTTCCCAGCCCTTTCATAGGCACCTTTACAGCGTTTAAGATCTTTTTCTCTCTCCTTTCCCCATATAATGTGACAAAATCTACAATTCTTTTGGGCATCTTCTCTAGAAAAAATGGATCTCCCTTCTATATCTACAATATTTGCTGTTAAATCTGTAGCCTTTGTAAAGGCATTTAAGATCTTAATTAGAAGCTCTTTATCCACAATGTCGAGCAATTGGGCCCTTTTTGATAGTTTGATTCCTTGATCTCTTTCCGTCATAACGAAACCTCCTCCTTATGAATGAGCGTTAACATGAAAAGATATATTCAATATAACATGATAAATATACAAAATTTTGTATATTTATATGATATGTTTTAAAAAAGGTTTTGTAAAGAAAATAAAGTCAAACCCATACGAACTTTAATTCAATTGTTTCAAATAAAACCTTGGGGTATAATACATAAGGACAGACTTACCTTTCACCGTCAAAGATGACGCTTATAGCAAGGCGTTAGAAATACAAAAGGAGACTGGAGCAACTTTTATACATCCTTTTGATGACGATTTAGTCATTGCAGGGCAAGGAACTATTGGATTAGAAATATTAGAAGAACTTCCTGATGTAGATGCGGTAATTATCCCCATTGGAGGAGGAGGACTTATTGGTGGGGTCTCTTTTGCCATTAAATCCTTAAATCCCAATATAAAAATATACGGAGTACAAGCTGCAGGAGCTCCATCTATGATTAACTCTAGAGCAGAGCACGAAATTTGAACTCTTCGCTCCGTCAATACCATTGCCGATGGGATTGCTGTAAAAACCCCTGGACACACTACATTTAATCTGTGTGAAAAATATGTAGATGAAATTGTCACCGTCACAGATGACGAAATTTCAACGGCAATACTTGCCCTTATTGAAAAGCAAAAATTAGTAGCTGAAGGAGCCGGTGCTGTTTCTGTAGCAGCTGCACTTTTTGATAAGGTCCCAATAAAAGGGAAAAAAGTAGCCTGCCTAATATCTGGAGGCAATATTGACGTAACAATCCTCTCCCGAGTAATCGACCGTGGTCTTCAAAAAGCTGGGCGATTGGTTACACTAAATATTAAATTAGTCGACAAGCCTGGACAGCTAAGAGATATATCTACAATCATTGCAGGTTTAGGTGGAAACGTAGTATCCGTAAATCACGATAGAACTGACGCGACTGTAGACATTAACTCTTGTTTCCTACGGATCTCTCTAGAAACGAGAGATCGCGATCATGTAATGGAAATAAAAAACGCACTTATGGAAGAAGGATACTCCTTTTCGATAAATTAAAGCGCCGAAGGCGCTTTTTACTTACAAGGCTACGGCCATTGGTTCTCTTTTATCAAAGGAGAATACTGCTTTAAAGCCCATCTGTTTTAACATTAAATATACGGAAGCAATATTATAGCCTATGGTATCAACAGTATGAGAATCAGAGCCAACCGTAAGGATTTCTCCCTTTAAATCTCTATATTCTTTTAAAATGGTTCTTGATGGGAAAATTTCTACAGAGCTTGAGCGAAAGCCTGATGTATTAATTTCTAGTCCAATACTTCGTGAAACCGCTTTTTTTAGGATCTCTCTGATGAGCTCTTGAAAATCAGCGTGTCGGTATCTGCCACTAGAATCAAAAGCATACCTTCTAAGTAAATCAAAGTGTCCAATAACATCAAAATCACCTACTGAGACGGTCTTTAAAAGCTCTTCAAAATAATCCCTATAAATTGATATTTGATCTCTATGGATGATGTAATCTCTCAAATCCACTCCATTTACAGAATGAATGGAGCCGATAATAAAATCTAAATTTTGATCTTTAATCTGTGAACTTATTTTATCTTTTTTATAATGAGGTTCACTGATTTCTATGCCTTTTTTAATGACTAACTTCTCTTGAAAAAAATCTTTGGCCATCTGAATATCTTTTGTATAATGCTCAAAATCGATATAGTTAGTACAAATATCTCCTTCTCTTACTGCAAAATGCTCTGTAAAACAAATCTCCGCAATGCCTTTATCTACGGCACTTTCACACATTTCCTGCACAGTGTTTTTTGCATCCCAAGAATGTATTGTATGTGTATGGTAATCTAATAATCCCTTAATGAATATCACCTCAATAGTTAATATAATATTATCGTACTCTTATTGAGGTTTAAAAACAAGATTGTAACGTTTGCAAAATTTGTTTAGTTGGACGGTTGGACGGGAAAAACAAACTCGCCTTCAGGCGAAGTAAAGAAAAGCAAGATCCTTCGGCTAAAGCCTCAAGGATAACAAAGCAGTAGCTAGGGTCAAAATGTGCCTCTGGCACTAAAGAAAGACCCAAGCCTCTGTCCAGGTCATCCAGAGGAGCTTGCAACGAAAGATCTCACAAAATAATATATAATCTAAAAAATACAGATTGACAGATTATAAATAATAAGCAAAACTTTAGCCACCATAGGTGGCATAATGGTTTGCTTACCACCTTATTTCAAATCAATCTTATCCAATATCCCAGACAAATAAGCCAATACCACACCATAATTACTCATAGGCACCTCTTGGTTTTTCGCTTTATCTACTCTGCTTGTCACGTATTTTCGGTTAAACATACATCCTCCACAGTGAATGATGAGATCATATGAGGACAAATCTTCGTAGAAATCTGTACCACTTACTATGTCAATTTGTAATTTCTCCCCTACTTTC
>CAZVEI010000042.1:3976-10316 GCA_964626295.1 uncultured Alkalibaculum sp. | reverse complement strand
ATCAGTTGAGGATTGATTAAGAAATCTTTATAGTATATAATAGGTTAAGCAAAACAAGAATTGATTTAGAATATTTGTTCTAAATCAATTTTTTGTGTCAATAAGCACTATATGTATGGTATAATGGATATTCGATATACAATATGTTGAGGAGGTAAATGTTTCGAATATGGATAAGGTGATTAAAAGAAGATTTACGAAACAATTAGAAAAAGACGGTTCGCTGACAGTTTATGATTTATTTGACTGGAAGACGATTGATGTACTTATGAAAAATTTTAAGACGGGGAAAATTATTGCAGACATGAAGGACTTAGAATTCCCGGTACATTATAGTCAGACAGCATGTAATATTATTGCAACAAAATACTTTAGAAAAACAGGTGTGAGTAACGGTTTAGGATATGAAAGAAGTATGAAAGAAGTTGCACATAGACTGGTTTGCTTTTGGGTTGACGCATTAAAAGATGAAGGTGTAATTACAACAGAAGCCGAATACAGCATACTATACGATGAGTTGGTTTATGGCTTATTAAATCAAATGTGGGCACCTAATTCTCCTCAATGGTTTAATACAGGCTTATATAATAGCTACGGCATTAAAGGTGAAAAAGACGATCTTTACTACTATGATGAAAAAGAGAAGCGAGTAGTAGAAAGTCCAGACAGGTATTCTCGAACTCAAGCTTCTGCGTGTTTTATTCTTTCTGTAGAGGATAAGCTTTTAGGAGAACATTCTATATCGAATCAATACGTCAGCGAGACAAAATTGTTTAAAGGTGGCTCTGGTGTAGGGACGAATTTTTCTACGATTAGAGGATTAAACGAAAGGTTATCTAATGGCGGTTATTCATCTGGTATGATGAGCTTTTTACAAGGATTAGATCGAAATGCAGGGGCAATAAAATCTGGCGGAACCACAAGAAGAGCTGCAAAAATGGTCATTAACGACATCGACCATCCAGAAATCGAAAGTTTTATTACATGGAAAGCAAAAGAAGAAAAAAAAGTAAGAGATTTAGGTAAGATGGGCTATGATACATCAATGGAGGGTGAAGCCTATGCAACTGTTGGTGGACAAAATAGCAACAACTCCGTTCGATTAAACAAAGAGTTTATGGAAAGTGTATTTAATCTAGGTAAAAACCCAGATGCAGAAATAGAGCTTACAGGTCGAATAGATGACTCTATCAATAAAACCTTAAAGATAAGTTATCTTTGGGATTTAATTAATAAAGCTGCTTGGGAATGTGCAGATCCTGGCTTGCAATTTGATGATTTGTTTAACAGTTGGCATACTTGTCCAGGTGGAGAAGATGGAAATGTAGGAGCTAAATACAACCGTATTAATGCTACGAATCCTTGTTCAGAATACGCCTTTTTAGATGATACTTCTTGTAATTTGGCATCTATTAATGTTTTTAAATTTTATGAGGACGAAGAAAAAACATTTGATGTAGAGGGATTTGTACATATAGTAGGTCTAATACAGCTTGTATTAGAGGCATCCATTCATTGGGGGCAATTTCCTACAAAAGACATTGCACGAAAAACTTACATGTTTAGAACTACAGGTTTAGGTATTGCAAATACATCCTCTTTACTTTTAGCCTTTGGATTACCTTATGATTCTGAAGAGAGTAGAAATTTAGTAGGGGCTTTATCAGGAATTATGACAGGTACTTCTTATGCAGTTTCTGCCCTTACGGCTAAAGAGGTTGGAGCTTTTGAAAAATACGAAATAAACAAAGAATACATGTCAAGGGTTATTAGAAATCACAGCCGAGTTGCAGGTGTATTAGAAGATGATTACGAAGAACTTCATTACAAACCAGTGGAGATTAACCATTCTTTACTTCGAAAAATGAACTTAGGCCATATTAGCCACACTTTAAAAGAATCTTGGAAAGACGCTTTAGAAAACGGAGAAAACTATGGCTACCGCAACGCACAAGTTAGCGTCATCGCACCAACAGGTACTATTTCATTAGCTATGGATTGTGGTGCAACTTCAATTGAACCTTTTTACAGCCATATCGTCTTTAAGCAATTAATTGGCGGTGGTAGTCTAGAAATGGTCAATCCAGCGTTAAATATTTGTTTGGAAAATTTAGGCTATAAGGAAAACGAAATTGATGAGATTATAGACTATATATTAGAAAAGGATGCAGACGGTTTAGTGAAACACGATACCGTAGCAGGCGCTCCTCATCTAAAAGAAGAACATTATAAGATTTTTGATACTGCAAATCAAATAAGACCAGAGGGTCACGTGCTTATGGTATCGGCAATTACTCCACTAATCAGTGGTTCTGTATCGAAAACCGTAAATCTTCCAAATCATGCCACTGTAGAAGAGGTAGCCAATATTCACAAATTAGCTTGGCAAACAGGAGCTAAGGCTATTGCAATTTATAGAGATGGATGTAAAGTAAGCCAACCTCTATCTAGTGGTAGTAGTCATGAAAAAGAAAAACAACTAGGAGAGTACACTTATTTAGAACTACTAGAGTACAGCCGAAATTGTACAAAGAATGTTCCAAATAGAAAAAAACCTGGTGGCATGAGACTTAGCCGCACCCATGCTGCAAAAATTGGAGATATTGAATTATATATTACCCTTGGTTTTTATGAAGATGGAAGAATGGCAGAAGTTTTCGTATCTACTGATAAAGAGGGAACAGTGGTAAAAGGTCTTTTAGCCTCCTTATCAAAATCATTGTCTAATATGTTGCAGTACAATATCCCTCCAAAAGAAATAGCAAGAATGCTTAGAGGGCAACAATATGAGCCATCTGGTTTTGTTGCAAGACACCCTTATATTAAGTTTGCAACCTCTATTTCGGACTTGTTAAGCAAGATCATCGACATTGAACTTGGAGACTTTAGCAGATGCCAAGTAAAGCCAGAAACCTTTACCTTTGTAAATCAAATGAGCCAAGAAGTAGATGTAGTTCAAGAAAAAAAATCAATGGGATCTATTAAAGCTGAAGGTGAGCGAATCTACGGAGAGACATGCTCTAGTTGTGGTGGAGCTCGTATGGTAAAGAATGGAACTTGCAAAGTGTGCTTAGATTGTGGAACGACTACAGGATGTAGCTGATGTGAACTAGCGAGCCAAGAAAAAGAGTAAAAAGACAACTTTGACCTATACTAGTACAACTACGTTGTATCCCTAAACATGGAAGTTATTTTATCCTTATTGACTAGAACGGATTTTTGGAAGCATGTAAAAGTTCTTAAAGGCAATTAAACTATATTACCTTTTATCAACAAAAACTATATCAGCTAAAGAAGAGAAGGCATAACATATTGTGTATTATTAACATGTTATGCCTTTTGATTATCTTATGTTTTTGCTAAGTCTTAATGAATTAATATAAATGGTAAGATTTCTATTAGTTTTACTTAATATACTTATTCTTTTGAAATCATTCCACACATTCTATCTAAAGATGCCACAATGCCAAGTATAATGCCAACAATTAGTGGGATTATATCTGGTATTATTATGGTCATCTTATTTAAAGTACTAACATTAAGGGAGAAGAAAAATAATAAATAAATCTTGTTAAGAGCATTTAAATTCATATTCTTCTTATTTACGCATTAGTAGAATATAGTGAACTAGTTTCAGGTATGAATAGTATTCAAATAGTTACCAGTCAGTAGTTTTTATAAAGAGGGAACACTATTATAAAACGATTGAGGAAGGTGTACTATATGAGGAAAAAAATAATAATATTTCTGATACTTTTACTCATGTTTCAAATATCAACCAACCATTATGCTTATGAAGATATAAATATAACAAATGCTTTAGTAGTTGAACCGTATATTCCACCAGAGAAATCACGAGAGGAGTTATATCAAGACATTTTTATAACTTTGCTTTTACCTTATATTCAGGCTGAGGTAGATAAATACTACGAAGAATACCTATTTACTTCACCAATTGTAGCACCATATGATGTAATTATATTAGACGCTGAAAGACTTAATGAATATAGAGGATTTGACCTTAGATTGAAAATAGAATTACATCCTTATATAGGTCCGCACAATGATGTAGGACTTGATTATATTACAATTAGAGTAAGTCCAATAGTCAATGTCAAAATTGAGAAATTTGAGCATATTAGAAGTTATGAGTTACCGCCAAATTACCAAGATATTATAAAGAAGAAGTTGCCGTAAAAGTAACATAAGTATTTCGGAATCTTATTAAATTACGAACTAAAGTAACTTTACGAGGTTTTTTTCAAAATAGCGTAATTTCAACATTATTATTAAATATATTTAAACTTCTAAAAGTAGTGTTAGCTTTTAGTGAGGAAAGAGTTACTTTGTGTATTCAATTCCTGTATAATATACATCTATAGTATACCTCGAAGTTGTATGTATAAAATGAAAGCGTAGCTTTTATTTGTCGAATGTCACGCCTTGGGAATTGATGAGTCGATTCCCAAGGACTAAAAGTATAAAGATAATGGGAGAAAAATATGGAAGGAATCAATCAAAAGGTACTGCCAGCTATTTCAAGCATGAAAGACTTTGAAAAGTTCTTAAAGAGCTCTTATGAATTTTGTATCGTTATGGATTTTCATATTGGGCAGCTTAATGCTATTTCTGCTATGGCTGAAAGGGCTAGAAAGAATATCATCGTTCACGTAGATTTAACTAAAGGACTTAGCAAAGATGAATATGCAGCCATTTACTTATGCCAAAATATAAAACCAGCAGGGTTGATTTCTACTCATTCTAGTGTCATACAAGTAGCTAAGAAGAAAAATAAAATAGCCATTCAAAGAATTTTTCTAATTGATGGTCAATCTTTAGAGAAGAGTTACCGTCTGATTGAAAATTCAAAACCAGATTATGTAGAGGTATTACCTGGTATCATGCCAAGAATGATTTCTAAGATGAAAGAAAAGGTCAAGATTCCTATTATAACAGGGGGGCTAATTACTACTGCTGAAGATATTGATGCGGCAATCAAAGCAGGTGCTATTGCAGTGACCACATCTAATAGGGAATTATGGAAAATAAATGATAGGTGATAAATAGGACGAACTATTTTTCACAGCATGAATATTCTTTCAAATAGTCTTGACGTGATCCTTTTATCGTGCTACAATGTATTTAAGTTAATAGTTGCAGAGAATGGGAGAAAGCACATTAGTCGATTTTTTATTAAAAATCGGTTTAGTGTGCTTTTTGTTTATCTAAAAAAGTCTCTCCTAGCTCTGAAAAATATAAATTTGGGGGAATTAAAATGTATGATGTAGTGGTTATCGGTGCGGGAATTATTGGTACCTCAATTGCTAGAGAATTATCTAAATATGAAGCAAAAATCCTTGTGGTTGAGAAGGCAAATGATATAGCAAATGGCACTACTATGGCCAATAGCGCCGTTGTACATTCAGGATACGACCCAGTGCCAGGAACAAAGAAAGCGCAGTTTAATGTAAAAGGTAATCGCATGTATCCTCAAATATGTAAAGAATTAGACGTGCCTTTTAGGGAAATTGGTTCCATTACGATTGCACTAACAGATGAGGATATAGAAACTTTAAATGAATTAGAAGAGCGATCTAAGATAAATGGTGTGCCAGTACAAAGACTGACTAGAGAAGAAGTATTAGAAAGAGAACCAAATGTAAATAAGAATGTAAAAGCAGGTCTTTTAGCACCAACAGCTGGTATCGTAGGTCCATGGGAATTGGCTATTGCCTATATGGAAAATGCAATGGAAAACGGTGTAGAGCTTGCCCTTAATAATGAAGTAGAAGAAATTGAAAAGACAGAAACTGGTTTTAAAATTACTACAAATAAGGGTACATATGAAGCAAAAGTGGTAATCAACTGTGCAGGTGTTTATGCAGATGAATTAAATGCCAAGGTTCACGGCGAAGAATTTGCTATTAAGCCAAAAACAGGGCAATATTTCGTATTAGATAAGCGTTCAGGTGACTTGGTGAATTCTGTAATATTCCCTTGTCCGGCAAAGAAAAGTAAAGGGGTATTAGTAGTCCCAACGGTACATGGCAATGTTTTATTAGGACCAACTTCTACGCAAATTGAAGATAAAGAAGGAATTGAGACCACAAAAGAAGGTCTTGATTACGTTCGAGATCAAGTTACAAAAATGGTTGAAAACATACCATTTGGCAATGTGATACGCTCCTTTACTGGTTTAAGAGCTACTGCAGATAGGGGAGACTTTATCGTTGAGGAATCAAAAAAATGTCCTGGTTTTATTAATGTAGCAGGAATTGAATCTCCAGGCTTAACTGCTGCACCAGCTATAGCACTAGAAGTAGAGGGCTTCGTAAAAGGC
>CAZVEI010000042.1:249-3966 GCA_964626295.1 uncultured Alkalibaculum sp. | reverse complement strand
TTATCTTACAAATTTATAAAAATTAAAATTTATGTTAAATAACTTAAAACCAAACGAGAATTTTAACCCAAATCGAAATAGGGTTATTCACTTTGAAGAATTACCTATTGAGGAAAAAGACAAAGTCATCAAAGAAAACCCCCAATACGGCAATATTATCTGCAGATGTGAAAAGATTACAGAAGGCGAAATTGTAGACTGTATTCATAGAAAAGGCGGAGCCACAACTGTAAAGGGTGTTAAAAAAAGAGTGCGACCAGGAACGGGAAGATGTCAAGGTGGTTTTTGCGAACCTAGAGTAGTAGAAATCTTGGCTAGAGAATTAGGTAAAAACATGGATGATATTGTATACGATGGTCCAGAATCAAAAATTCTTATCGGTCGAACGAAAGAATAAGGAAGATCCATTAGTCATTTAAATTTCGGAGGTGTAGAAATGTCACAATATGACGTGATAGTAATAGGTGGAGGTCCTGCAGGTTTAGCTGCAGCTATAGAGGCTCATAAAAGAGGTGTAGAAAAAGTTCTAATCTTAGAAAGAGACCGTGAATTAGGTGGAATATTACAACAGTGTATTCACAATGGCTTCGGCTTACATCAATTTAAAGAACAATTGACAGGTCCACAATACGCTCAACGATTTATCGATGAGTTAAAGGGGCTAAAGATTGAGTACAAACTACATACAATGGTATTAGAAATTACAGAAGACAAACAAGTACACGCTATTAATAAAGAAGATGGGTATCAAATATACAATGCAAAAGCTGTAGTATTAGCAATGGGTTGTAGAGAGAGAACAAGGGGCGCAATAAGCATTCCAGGAAAAAGACCTGCAGGTGTTATGACAGCAGGTGCAGCCCAAAGGTACATCAATATGGAAGGCTATATGGTAGGCAAAAAAGTCGTCATTTTAGGTTCAGGGGATATTGGATTGATTATGGCAAGACGTATGACTCTTGAAGGAGCTAAGGTTGAAGCGGTAGTAGAAGTTATGCCTTTCTCTGGTGGTTTAAATCGAAATATCGTTCAGTGCTTACATGACTTCGACATTCCTCTTTTATTAAGCCATACCATTACAGATATAAGGGGTAAGGACCGAGTAGAAGGAGTAAGCGTTTCTAAAGTAGATGAAAACAGGCAGCCAATACCTGGAACGGAAATCAACTACGATTGCGATACAGTACTATTATCTGTAGGCTTAATTCCTGAAAATGAGTTATCTCAAGACCTAGGTGTAGATGTGGATAATGCCACAAAGGGTCCAGTAGTCAATGAATCTATGGAGACAACTGTAGAAGGCGTATTTGCTTGTGGAAATGTACTACACGTTCACGACCTAGTAGACTTTGTAACAGAAGAAAGCCAAAGAGCAGGAAGGAATGCAGCAAAATACGTATTAGAAGGAATGCGCAAGGGGGAAAATGCAGCTCACACAAAAGCTGGTGACGGCATTAGTTATATCATTCCCCAAAGTATTGCTGTTGAAAATATAGATGAAAAAGTAAAATTATTTATGCGACCACGAAATGTGTATGAAGACGTAAAACTTGTCGTTACGGCAGACGATAAAGTGATTAAAACCGTTAAGAAAAAATATATGGCACCTGGAGAAATGGAAAACGTAGCAATTGAAAAATCTTTATTAGAAAATAAAAATTATAAAACATTAAAAGTAGAAGTTGTTAAGGAGAGTGAATAATATGAAAAAAAACGAGCTAATCTGTATTGTTTGTCCAAAAGGCTGTCATTTAGAGGTTACACAAGGAAATGAAGGCTTAAATGTGACGGGCAATCAATGTAAAAGAGGGCCGGTATACGCTCAAAAAGAACTGACAGAGCCAACAAGAGTCTTGACAACAACTGTTAAAATTAAAAACGGCATATTAAATAGGCTTCCAGTAGTAACAGAAGGTGAAATCTTAAAACAATCTTTAGAAGATGCTATGGAGCTTTTGAACAATGTTGAATTAGAAGCTCCAGTTCAAACCGATCAAGTAATTATCAAGAATTTACTGGGTTCAGGAGTAAATGTAATTGCAGCAAGAAGCATGGACGCTATTTAAATTAAGGTGGTAAGGTAGTAAGGTGACAAGGTGGTAAGCAAAACCATTAGCCACCATTGGTGGCTTCGATTCAGAAAAAAGAGGTAAATGCGAAATATAGCATTTACCTCTTTTTTGTATTACAGTTCCACTTTCCGCTTTTAGCCAATAGGTTTTTCCCGATCAACCGTCCAACCGAAAGACGAAATAGTTCACTTTAAGAGCCAATTGTAGTAAAATAGAATTTACATAGTTAATAAGAGCAAGTAAAAAATAATTAAGTAAGGTGATATTTTGGGAGATAAAACGAGGGATGGTCATGTGTACCGTCTACAATATGAGGACAAGGAAATACTCCTCATTGCAACAGCACATGTGTCAAAGCATAGTGCGGAAGAAGTGAGAAAAGTTATAGAGGAAGAAAAGCCTGATTCGATTTGTATTGAATTAGATGAAGGCCGTTACAAATCCCTTAAAGAGAAAGATAAATGGAGAAATACAGATTTAGTTCAAATTATAAAGGATAAAAAAGTAGGATATATGTTTGCAAATATCTTGCTCAGCAATTATCAAAGAAAGATTGCAGAACAGTTTGATATTAGTGCAGGTCAAGAGATGATTCAAGGCATTAAAAGTAGTGAAGAGACTGGTGCTAATTTAGTCCTTGCTGATCGAAACATCCAAACTACTTTTACACGAGTATGGCGTGGGGTGTCTTTTTGGGGGAAAATGAAGCTTCTTACTAGTATTATCTATAGCTTAATAGATGACGAGGAAATTACAGAAGAGGATTTAGAGCAGATGAAAGGCGAAGATATGCTCACCTCTGCCCTGTCTGAAATGGCAAAAGCTTTTCCAGGTTTAAAGACCTATTTAGTAGATGAACGAGATCAATATCTAGCTAATAAGATAAAAAATGCTCCAGGCAAAAAAATCGTTGCCGTTTTAGGAGCTGCTCATGTATTAGGTGTTAAAGAGGAAATCTATAAAGAACAAGATATGGAGAAAATTACAGAGATACCTCGTAAATCTTCTCTCTCAAAGATTGCACAATGGATTATCCCTGGGTTAATTGTGGCCTTGATTTTATTTACCTTTTCAGTAGATTCTGTTGCAGGTATAAAACAGCTAAAGAGCTGGCTTATATGGAATTCTAGTATGGCTGCTTTAGGAACCATTGTAGCATTAGGACACCCTTTAGCAGTCCTCGTATCCTTTTTATTAGCTCCAATGAGTGCATTGCATCCATTAGTTGCAGTAGGCTGGTTTTCAGGAATAGTTGAGGCACATTATAGAAAACCTAAAGTAGAAGACTTTGAGGATTTAGCAAAGGATTTAAGCTCAATTAAAGGTTTGTGGAAGAATAAAGTAACTAAGGTATTATTAGTGGTTATACTTGCTAATTTAGGAAGTGTATTTGGAACGATTATAAGCGGTTTAGATATTGTCAATTCCTTTGTTAATACCATATTCTAATAAAGAATAAGTGAATCAAGAGGTACATCACTTAAGTTAGAATTACTATAGTATAGAAAGGATGTTATAAGTGGAAAAAGGAAAAATGTATTATTCATATAATGGTGTCTTAGAAGATGGGGAGACTTTAACAAAAAGAGTAATTCCTAAAAATGCAGTTTATGAAGTAATGAAGATGGTACAGGCTAAACCTTTG
>CAZVEI010000042.1:0-239 GCA_964626295.1 uncultured Alkalibaculum sp. | reverse complement strand
ATTAACGGAGATGATCCTCCTTACAAGGATAAATCTCAATAAAAATGCAAGTATTCAAATTGTGTATATTCCTGTAGAAAATACAGAGGATTTTGACTTCATGATAGCTTTTACAGATGGTTTGTCTGCAACTGAAGAGCAAAAAAATCAAGGCGTTGGCGTAGAAACAGTGACAATAGAAAGGAATAATCCTGCTGTAAAGACTGTTGGGTCTTCCTACAAAGGGAAAATCAAATCTC
>CAZVEI010000041.1:3475-10391 GCA_964626295.1 uncultured Alkalibaculum sp. | reverse complement strand
TTTAAATACAAAGAAAGGACTGATAAACAGTCCCTATATTCTTTCTTTAACTTTTGCAGCTTTACCTATTCTATCTCTTAAGTAGAACAATTTAGCTCTTCTTACTTTACCTTTTCTTGTTACTTCGATTTTATCAACTCTTGGTGAATGTAGTGGGAATGTTCTCTCTACGCCAACACCATAAGAGATTTTTCTTACTGTGAAAGTTTCGTTTATTCCACCGTTTTGTCTCTTTAAAACGACACCTTCAAAAATTTGAATTCTTTCTCTTTTTCCTTCTACTACTTTTGCGTGAACTTTTACTGTATCTCCAACATGAAATTGTGGGATATCATTTCTAATTTGTTCTTTTTCAATTACATCGATGATATTCATTTGTTTTCTTCCTTTCTTTCTTAGACGTTCTTATCACATTCTCGATAGCGGACCGCCCAGGATAACAGATTAATTATAGCATAGGGTTATTCAATTTACAATGGATTTTTACTTAAATAATTGGCAAAAATAAGGCATGTGAATTCTCCCTACATCATCTTACGTATGTCCTTTTACATTCTCTATTATGACTGACTTTTCTTATATAATTCATATAAATCTGGTCTATTTTTTTGAGTAATTTCTTTTGACTCATTTAATCTCCACTGCCTGATTTTTTCGTGATTGCCTGAAAGAAGAACTTGTGGAACCTCCATATCTTCAAACACTCTAGGTCGAGTGTACTGTGGGTGTTCAAGTAAAGGTTTTGTAAAAGACTCTTCTACAGCGCTTTCTTCATTTCCTAATACTCCATCCACATATCTAGAGACGCTGTCAATTAAAACCATAGCAGGCAATTCTCCACCAGTTACGATATAATCGCCAATAGAGACTTGTAAGTCAATGTATTTCTCTATAATGCGGTAATCAATTCCCTCATAATGACCACACAAAAGAATTAGATCTTGTTCTTTTGATAAACTTGATACGATACCTTGTCTCAGTACTGCACCATGAGGCGAAAAGTAAATGACTTTTCCATTATTTGATCTTTCTTTAGCATATTGAATAGAACTTGCTAAAGGTTGTGGAGTCATGACCATGCCAGGTCCGCCTCCAAAAGGGTAATCGTCGGTTTTTTTATGCTTATCTTCTGTAAAATTTCGAATATCCACGAGCTCCACTTCAATAAGACCTCCATCAATACTCTTTTTTAAAATACTGGTATTTAAAAAACTATCAAACATTTCAGGAAATAATGTCAATACGAAAAATCTCATAGTTCTTTTAATCCTTCTGGAATGCTTGCTTGTATTCTACGATTGTCCATATCTATTTTTAGAATATACTCTGATACTGCTGGAACGAGTAGGACTTTCTCTTCTGTTTGAATCTCGTATAAATCTGTTCCACCAGTACTTATAACGTCTTTTAATACGCCTAGTTTCACATCTCCTTCATAGACGTCTAGTCCAATTAAGTCTACGATGAAGTATTCATCTTCTTCAAGAGAAACACCATCTTCTCTAGAAATCTCTAAATACTGGTTCTTTAATTTATCTGCTTCATTACGATCGTTAATTTCTTTTAGTTTTAGGATAAGATGAGGACCATTATACTTAACAGAGCACATTTCAAATTCTGCGTAGCCCTCTTTTGATTTTACATACACTTTCTTTAGGTCTTCAAATCTTGTTGGGTCATCTGTAAGCGGAAATACCTTTATCTCACCTTTTATGCCATGAGGGGCTCCAATTTTTCCTACGACTAGTTTTTCATTCATATGATCACCTGCTTTTTTCATGGAAAAACATTTAAGCAATCCATATTTTTACTTAGCTTTTTATTTTTTAGCTTACAAAATAGAGTTAGGCTACGCCTAACTCTATTTTTACTTATTGATAATTTCTAAAGTCGCTCGCTTATTTTCTTTTGTAGATGCAGCTTTTAAGACCGTTCGTATGGCTTTAGCAATTCTTCCTTGTTTGCCTATAACCTTGCCCATATCTTCAGAGGCTACAATAAGTTCTAAATCGATATTATCCTTGTCCGTTTTTTCGTTAACTACAACAGACTCTGGATTATCCACTAAGGACTTTGCCAAAATTTCAATTAGTTCCTTCAAAATACGCACCTTCCTTTTTCACTAGATGATGCCATTTTTTTTGAATAAATCTCTTACAGTGTCAGATGGTTGAGCACCATTTCCTAACCATTGTTTTACTTTATCAGAATCGACCTTTAATTGTACTGGTTCTGTTAAAGGATTGAAATAACCAATTTCTTCGATGAATTTTCCATCTCTTGGAGATCTGGAATCTGCAACGACGATTCTATAAAATGGTTTTTTATGTGAACCCATTCTCTTTAATCTAATTTTTACTGCCATCTATCTTCACCTCCTTTAATTAATCGCTAGTCACTAGCTTGCATTCCTCTTAAGTAGCAACTAATCATTAGTCGCTAGTTATTGGCTTATATATAACGAAGCTTTTGTGTTATTTCATAAATGGTAGTTTAAATCTATTCATTTTCTTGCCACCCATACCACTTAATTGCTTCATCATTTTTCTTGATTGCTCAAAACCTTTTAAAAGTTTATTTACATCTTGTACTCTAGTACCAGATCCTTGGGCAATTCGCTTTCTTCTGTTGGCATTGATAATATCAGGGTTTAACCTTTCGGCTTCTGTCATAGAGTCGATAATCGCTTCTGTTTTTACCAGCTCTTTGTCACTCATATCCAAACCTTGCAATGCTTTTGTATTAGCACCAGGCATCATTTGAAGAATATCACTTAATGATCCCATACTCTTCATTTGCTGCATTTGCTCTTTAAAATCTACCAATGTAAATTCTTGTTTTCTAATTTTTTCTTGTAGTTCTAAAGCCTTTTGCTCATCAAAATTTGCCTGAGCCTTTTCAATTAATGACAACACATCTCCCATACCTAATATACGAGAAGCCATTCGATCTGGATAAAAGGGCTCTAAATCGGCTATCTTTTCACCCATACCGACGAATTTAATGTGTTTACCTGTTACAGCAGTAATGGATAGGGCTGCTCCACCTCGTGTATCTCCATCTAATTTAGTCATGATGATTCCAGTAATATCTAGTTTTTCATCGAAACTCTCTGCGACTGTTACTGCATCTTGACCTGTCATGGCATCTACATTTAATAAGATTTCTACAGGTTCTATTTCATTTTTGATATTGTAAAGCTCATTCATAAGTTGTTCGTCAACGTGAAGCCTACCTGCTGTATCCACAATGACTACATCGTATAAATTACGCTCTGCATGTTCAACTGCTTTTTTGGCAATTTGTACAGGAGATTCTTGATCTCCAAGTGAAAATACATCTACACCAATTTGCTCTCCAAGTACTTGAAGTTGCTTGATAGCTGCTGGTCTATAGACATCACAGGCTACTAACAAAACCTTTTTTCCTTTTTCTTTTAAGAGATTTGCTAATTTCCCTGCTGTAGTAGTCTTACCTGCTCCTTGCAATCCTACAAGCATAATTGGCGTAATGCCCTTGTTAGAAGATTCAAGTTTTGTATTTTCTTTGCCCATAAGAGTAGTCAATTCATCATTGACGATTTTTATGACTTGTTGACCTGGAGTTAAACTTTGTAAAACTTCTACACCTATAGCTCTTTCGTTAATCTTTTTAATAAAGTCCTTTACGACTTTAAAATTAACGTCAGCCTCAAGAAGTGCAATCTTAATCTCTCTAGTAGCTTCCTTTATATCTTTTTCAGTAAGCTTTCCTTTTCCTTTGAGCTTCTTAAATGTATCTTGGAGTTTATTACTTAAACCATCAAATATCATAAAAATCCTCCATTAAAGTTGTTTGAGCAACTGTTCTAAATCCTCTTTTACTTCGTCAAGGGTAATGGGACTATTTCCATCATATTGTGATAAATTTTCTATAGCCTTGTTTAGCAATTCTATATTGACTTTGTATTTTTCCATAAGCTTTAATTTGCTATCATATTCTCGAAGCAATTCTTCTGCACGCTTTAAAGAATCATACACTCCTTGACGGCTAATCTTCACTTTTTCTGCAATTTCCCCTAAGGAAAAGTTATCGTTATAGTAACAGTCTACAACTATTTTTTGCTTTTCGCTCAACAATTCACTATAAAAGTCAAACAATATGGACATCTCAATGAATTTTTCCAAGAAACTCACCACACTTTACCTGTCAAGCTCTTTACTTGACAGATGTTAGTATACATCAATTTCTCTTGACTTGTCAAGAAAAAATTAGCGGAAAATGGAATGTGCGAATTTCTAAGTAAAATGCAGGGTTGGACGGTTGGACGGGAAAAACGTCTTAGCTGAAAGCGGAAAGCCGAAAGTGGAAATCAGACTCGCCTATAGGCGAGGTGAATTTTAGATCCTTCGCTGCGCTCAAGGATGACTCCTGACGGAGTCTAAGCCTTTTTCTCGCCTTCGGCGAGTAGTGATTTTGCTGACCACCTGACAACCCGACCACCTGACCACCTTAAAACAATGCTTCCACAAAGCTCTCTGCATCAAACTCTTGCAAATCATCCATTTGCTCTCCTACTCCAATATACCGAATAGGGATGTTTAGTTGGGATTTTATTGGGATGACGATGCCGCCTTTTGATGTGCCATCTAATTTTGTCAATATAATACCATCCAGCTCTGTGGATTCATGGAATACTTTTGCTTGATTGACTGCATTGTTTCCACTGGTTGAATCTAATACTAGGAAATTGTACTGAGTAAAATAATCTTTTTCATTTTCAATTACTCGGTTGATCTTTGACAATTCCTTCATGAGATTGTCTTTATTGTGAAGTCTTCCTGCTGTATCACAGATAACGACATCTGTTCCTCTCGCTTTTCCTGCTTGTAGAGCATCAAAGATTACTGCTGCGGGGTCTGCTCCATTTTCATTTTTTATAATATCCACACCTAGTCGCTCTGCCCAAATGGTAATTTGTTCTACTGCTGCAGCTCTAAAAGTGTCTCCTGCTGCTAGCAAAACCTTCTTACCATCTTTTTTGAAGATATTCGCTAACTTAGCAATGCTCGTAGTCTTTCCTACTCCATTGACTCCAACTACTAAGATTACCATAGGGTACTCATAGCTCGTATCTTGCTCATAGCTAATCATCTCTGCAATGATTTCCTTTATGGCGCCTTTTACGGCGTCCTTGCTTGTGAGATTTTCTCTTGCTATTTTTTCTCTCGTCTTCTTAATAATTTCATTTGTGGTTTCTACTCCTAAATCTGCTAATATTAAAATTTCTTCTAGCTCTTCGAAGAAATCATCATCATATACTCCTGAGTAATTAATCAATTGATCTATTTTTCCAGAAAAATTGTTTTTCGTCTTTACTAAGCTATCTTTTAATTTAGAAAAAAATCCATCCTTTGCCACTATACATTCACCTCATCCTCTAATATATGGCTCATCTCAACAGACACAATTTTTGAGACACCATCTTTATTCATTGATATTCCATATAACCGATCTGCTATTTCCATAGTCCCTTTTCTATGGGTAATGGTTATAAATTGATTTTCTTTGGAAACATTATAAAGGTACTTTGAAAATCGATCTACATTGCTATCGTCAAGAGCTGCATCGATTTCATCAAGTATACAAAAGGGGGTAGGTTTAATATTGATAATTGCAAATAATAATGCAATAGCAGTAAGAGATTTTTCTCCTCCTGATAAAAGGCTAATATTTTTTAACTTTTTACCTGGCGGTTGCACTTCAATATCAATACCTGTTTCCATAATATTATTTGGATCTTCTAAAATAAGCTTTGCCGTGCCTCCATTAAAGAGCTTTGTAAAGGTACGATCAAATTCTTTTTTAATCATCTCAAATTGTTCGATAAACTGGCTCTCCATATTGACGGTTATTTCATCAATAATCTCGTATAAAGAATCTTTTGCCTTAGTCAAATCATCTCTTTGCAGAATCAAAAATTCATATCTCTCTTTGACCTCTTTGTATTGTTCTACGGAATCTACATTTACAGATCCTAGCTCTTTGATCTGAAATTTATAGTTCTTTAAAGTCTTCATTTCTGTATTTATGCTTTCAATCTCGTAATAATACTCTTTAGCCATAGCATAATTGGCTTGATAGTCTTCAAAAATATTGTTTTGGAGTTGCTCTAGTTCTATCGTTTTGTTTTCTATTTTGTGGGCCATCTTATTATAGCTTTCATTGATGAGCATATTTTCTTTGTTTAACTCTTTGATCTTTTCTTGCAAAAGATCAATTTGAAAATTTTTATTTTTCTTTTCTTCTGTATAAGATTCTATTGTTTCTTTTAATTTTCTTTTCTCTTCATAGAAATAAGTTGTTTGATTTTGATTTTCTTGAATTAACTGTTCTAGCCCTTTGTTTTCAGCTATTAATTTATCCATTTCCTCTTGATTCAATAATGTTTTGTGGGTATTTTCTTCAAGGTTATGAATAAAATCTTGTCTTTGTGTTTCATAGTAACTTTGTCTTTCTTCCCCTTTTGCTATAAAAAGCTTAATTTGAAGTATTTGCTCATCAAATTTACGAATCTTCTCTTGAATTTGATCATCTACTTTAAACTGCTCCACATTTCCTAATGATTCTCTTTCTAACTGAGAGAATGAACGTTGTTTCTTTAAATTTTCCATTGTATCTTCTTCTTTTACCCTCTCATTACGCATTTCATCTATTCTGAGGAGCAATGAAGACATATTTTTTGATTCATTATTTACTTTACTCTTAAGCTGTTCACAGCTTTGCTTTATAAGTTTTTCTTCTGTATGTAACCCGTTTAGCCTTATTTCTATAGAAGCAAGTTCTGCTCCTTCTTTTTCTAAAAACTCTTTTACCCTCTGCTGCTCCTTTTCCCAAGCCTTTATTTTGTCTTGCAAAGTTTTCATAGAGAGCTCTA
>CAZVEI010000041.1:0-3465 GCA_964626295.1 uncultured Alkalibaculum sp. | reverse complement strand
AATCCAGTACTTCTTGTTTTCGCTGTATGATGCTAGTAGTTTTGTTTTTGTTCGTTCCACCTACAATAGCTCCCCCAGGAAAAAATATTTCACCAGTAAGGGTCACAATTTTGTACTTGTAAAAGGTAAGCTTGCTAATCTCTTTTGCAGCAGCCATATCCTCTACAATAAGGACTCTTCCTAGTAGATTATAGACGATATTCTTATACTTTTCATCAAACTGAATTAAATTACTTCCTAAATTGATAAAACCTTTGTGTGAGGTAATTTTAGGCTCTAATTTAAGCAATTGACCTTTTACAATATTTAATGGTAAAAAGGTTGCCCTTCCCCATTTGTTCGCATTTAAAATCTTAATACACTCATGAGCTGTATGTTCATCTTCTACAATAAGCTGATGAACAGTACTTCCTAAAGATGTTTCAATAGCTAGAGCATACTTTTTAGGAACTTCTAAGATATTTCCAACTACATCGTGCAAACCCTCTGATAAGAACTTGTTTTTCTTTTTCTCCCTAAGAAGATTTTTTACGCTGTACTGATAACCTAAAAAATCCTCGTTGCTATTCATAAGATTATGTTTTGAATGGAGTTTATTATACTGGCCTTCATGAGATTTTAACTCTGAAGACAGTTTATGAGATTTTTCTCGAGCATTAAGAAGGGCTTCTTTTTTGTCCTCGTATTGTCTTTTTAAAGAGTTCATAGTATTAAAAAGCTCATCTTGTTTTTTCTTTTCTTCATCTATGGATACATTTGCTTCATGGATAGAAATACTAAATTCCTCTACTCTTCTTTGCAGATCTTTTAATTGATTTACCGTATAACTGTCTTTGTTTTCTATAAGAGCTAGCTGAGCAATTATATCAGAAATCTTCTTATCTATTCTTTCAATGGACTCTTTTTTCTCTATATAAATTTGCTGTTGGGATTTTATCTGTAATTCGCTTTGATTTTTTTCTTCTTGTAGAGTGCGAAGGTCTTCTCTTTGGCTTTTAAGTTCTTCTTCAATAGAGGAAATACTAGACTTAAGATATTCTGTTTTCTTACTTAGGGTATGGCTTACTTCTTCTGTTTCCTGATTTAATCTCTTTAAAGAAGAAATCTTATCCTGATTGTTCTCTATCTTTATAGTAGACACCTGAACATCTGAATTGCTCTTTTGATGTGCCTCATTTAATTTAAGGTATTGTTCATTAATTTTTTTAAGCTCTTGATCAATAAACTCTACTTCACCTCTAAGTTTCTGATAGGCTGTATCTTTAAGGGAAATCTCTTCACCCTTTTTATATAATTCCTCTTGTATATGATTTGCATTCTGCTCTAGCTCTTTTAATACCCTTTGCAATTCGTCTACTCGATGTACAAAAAGATTTAATTCTACTCTTTTTAATTTTTCCCTTAATTCAAGGTACAAAAAAGCTTTCTCTGATTGCTTCTTTAGAGTGGGAATCTGCTTTTCTAATTCAAGGATAATATCCCCAATCCGGTAAAGATTATCCTGTGTCTTCTCTAGTTTTCGCTGTGATTCTATTTTTCTATTTTTAAACTTTACAATGCCAGCAGCTTCTTCAATTAACAGCCTTCGCTCTTGAGAGTTGCTAGAGACAATGTGATCAATTTTACCTTGTCCAATATTGGAGTAGCCTTCCTTGCCTAAACCTGTATCTGCAAACAAGTCTTGAATGTCTTTTAGGCGACAAGGGGATTTATTAATATAATATTCGCTTTCTCCAGAGCGATAAAGCCTTCTCGTAACGCTGATTTCACTGTATTCTATTGGAAATAAACCAAAATGGTTGTCAACGACTAGAGATACCTCTGCAACACCTAGAGGTTTTCGGGCTTCAGTCCCAGAAAAAATTACATCTTCCATCTTACTACCTCGAAGGGTTTTTACTTTCTGCTCCCCTAACACCCATTTAATAGCATCAGAAATATTGCTTTTTCCACTTCCATTTGGCCCGACGATAGCTGTAACACCATCTTTAAACTCTAAATTTATTTTATCCGCAAAAGACTTAAACCCAAAAATCTCTAGTTTCTTTAAATGCAAAATATCACCTCCTAAAGCGCCTTCGGCGCTTTTAAGGTTGGTTCATTGGACGGTTGGTCGATTGGACGGGAAAACCATTATTCGCCTATAGGCGAGTTGTGATTTTGCTTACCACCTGACCACCTGACCACCTGACCACCTTAAAACAAAGTAAAGTCGAAGGATCTCGTTTTATTTACATCTTAAGCTATTTCATAAGCGAGATACTTCGACTTCCCTCAGCGTTTCTAGTCTTTCAATCAACAATCAACTTGCATTTTTTACTTTACACTCTATACTTTAAATTTACACTTTATCCAACTACTAATTTTATCACAAAACTCATCCTTATTTAAGAAATAACTTTTTTCTGCATACTCAAGGATTAGATCTTCTGATAAAGTCTTATCTTCTTGAAATTTATACTTTACATTGTAGTTCTTTTCTAACTTATTTCGATTTTCACCTTTGTTTCCACTGATTTTAGAGAAGTCTTTTGGATTTGCCTTTATGTGAATTTGAGTATTTTCTATTTTTTGGTCTTCAATAAAACTTTTAAGCATATACCAGTAAATTCTACTTTCCACCATTTCACCAAATGCACTGTGAAAAGGCCCTGCTATCATATTGTCTTCATAGAGCAGTGACTCTGATGCATGTAAACCCATGCGAATAATCTCTGCACCGATTTGTTTAAAGAGAATGTATCCAATCATTGTCCATTCTACTGCTTCATCTAGGGATAAAGGCTTGTATAATCCTCCATGAAACATCTCTTCCATTTCTGTCCCTTGGATGACAACTGTAGGGTAAATTCGAAGGGTACTTGGTTTGAGAGGCAGTAAATCCGTACAAGTTTTAATAAACTTGTCCTTTGTATCCTTAGGAAGCCCTGGCATAATCTGAAAACCATAATCAATTTGTGCTCGTTTTAGGTTTTTTACAGCTATCTGAATGTCTTCCAAAGAGTAATAACGCCTACTACAGCTTAAAACCTCTGGATCTGTAGACTGGATACCTAATTCTACGTGGTCTACTTTGTATTCTTTAAGAAGCTTGACTTGATTTTCATGCATATAATCAGGTCTAGTGGAAAGGCGTATACATTGAATTTTTTCGTTCATCTTATATTCTCTAGCTATTTCTAGATAAGTTTCTTGTTTTGAACGTGGTATAGCTGTAAAGCTTCCCCCATAAAAGGCTAATATAATGCTGTATTTACTCTCATGTATGGTCAACAAAGATGCTTCGATGATGTCTCTAATTTCTTCTATACTAGGTGATTTTATAGAACCAGATATCTTCTTTTGATTACAAAAAACACAGTCATGGGGACAGCCTTCGTGAGGAATAAAAATAGGTATAATCTTTGTCCTATTTTTCATTCATTTCTCCTAAAAAAATCAAACCATTATAGGCTGCGTGTTGCT
>CAZVEI010000040.1:868-10449 GCA_964626295.1 uncultured Alkalibaculum sp. | reverse complement strand
ATCTGTCTCCAATACCAATACTATACTTATCTAAATTCATTTGTTTTTACTATTTATCTGATGATACTATTGCAGTGTCATCTATTTTTGTTTTTTACTTTTTAATATCTTCTCTTACCCGCGTATTACCACCATGTTGTAAAGTAATATCGTGAGGTATGTTTTTCTTCCACGATCCGTTTGTAAAATCAGGAATGTCAATTGGAGCTGACCTGTTGGCCACTGACCATTCGCTCAGTGGAGTTAACACACTCCATGCCGCTGCATCATATACGTCCATATCCATAGGCAACCCATTTCGCAAACAATCAATCATGCGCCAATCCATTAAGAAATCCATACCTCCATGACCTCCTATCTCTTTAGCGACATCCTGCATTTTAGTTATTATCGGTGGATTATACTTTTCTTCAAGGTTTTTCAAATCTGTTTCTGGCAACCAATCCCCTCTTCCAATAGCAATACGACCTGGAAGTGGATACTTTTGAGCAATTGCTTTTGTGCCACTAATGGTATGTAAACGAGAATATGGACGAGGCGTAGTCACATCATGCTGAATAAGTATTGTTTGACCCTTCACTGTACGTATCACAGAAGTATTCATATTACCTCGGAATGGAGCATCAATATACTGCTTAAATTCATCTTCCGTTTTAGCAAATTCTTTAGCATATTCGTTCATCAAGAAATCGTCGGAAGACATAGATGTCATATACTCCATTTGATTCCCCCTGTTTAAGTTCATTACTTGTGCAACAGGACCTATTCCGTGTGTTGGATAAAGGCTACCATTGCGACCAATATTTTCATTCAAGCGCCACCTACGGCCAGGTTGTCCTCTATGAAAGAGAGACTCACCAATTTCGTGAATATAGGCACCTTCTGCATGGACAATGTCTCCGAAAAAACCATTCCGTGCAAGATTCAATGTTAAGAGTTCAAAGAAATCGTAACAACAATTTTCTAATACAACACAATGTTTTTTTGTTCTTTCAGATGTCTCAACTAATCCCCAACACTCTTCAATAGTTTTTGCAGCAGGCACTTCCATTGCAGCGTGCTTCCCTTGCTCCATAGCATATATAGTAACTGGTACATGTAAAGCCCAAGGAGTAGCTACATAAACTAAATCAACATCATCACGTCTGCACATTTCTTTCCAAGAATCTTCTTTACCTGCGTAAATAATGGCAGGATGCCCTGGGGTTTTAATACGTGCTTTCGCTTTTTGTGCGGCTGTTTCCAATTCGTCACAAATAGCAACTATTTCCACTCCATCTATATAACTCAATCTTTGGACTGCAGCACTACCTCTAGATCCGACTCCCACAAATCCAACCCTCACAGTATCAAGTTTAGGTGCTGCATAACCACACATGTTAAATTTTTGAGGATGTTTTTTATACGCTTGTCGGTATATATTTTTTAAAGCCTTGGGTGAATATTGATCTTTGTCTAGAAACGTTTCTTCACCCTTCACTATATTAGGCAATATTGCGCCAATCCCTGTTGCGCCAGCTATTTTAAGAAAACCTCTTCTATTGATTTGCATAATTAATACTGAGTTTTTACATTAACACTTGAATATTTCCCTATCACTTTACTGAAGTGATTAAGTTCTCTTTTGTATGATTTAATTTCCACTTCAGTCAGTTGTCTTCCTGAGATACTTACTGGATTAACAATTGAAATATCTGCACTACTCAAAGCAATTGCAAGAGATAAATCACCCCATTTCAATATATCGGGTATATGTATTGCCATTGAGAAATAGTCAATATCCCCATCTTTATCAAATAAATAACTTAATGGCATATCTACTAAATTTAGTTTATTAACCTTTTCTTCAAGTACTGAAAATAATAAACAAGCAATAGCTACTTCTTTATTTGCATTAATTGAAACTTCTTGAACCTTATAAGAATCTTTAAGCCATTTTGAAACAACCTCCAATTGACTAATCCATATACCTTGAGTTGTTTTACCTAGCCATAACGCAGAACGAGACAAAGTATGAAACTTTGGTAAACTACCGTCGATTTGCTTTGCATTAATAGACAGGTTTTCTCCTAACCCCCATAAATCAATAATACAAACACCTTTATCTTGGCTTAATTCATTCTCTATTGCCTCTATCAAAATATCGTCTTTGGTATCTGTATTACATATAATTACAAATTCAGAGTTAGCTTTATTTGGTGTGTGAAGCAAAACAGGAATTAGTTCTCCTCTGGTTGTTTCTAAAATAATGCGCCTCCACTTGTCAGAATCAGTTAATTTATGAGTGTGGAGTAAATTGCTTTGAGGTATCCTGAGAATATTTCTTAACTCTTTTCGTTTATCTTGAACTACTATATCTTCTTTTAAAAGTATATCTTTTTTTAATAGTAACCCTTGATTCAAACATAACTCTGCCGTTGTCATAACCTCCCGATAACGGTCATTTTTAGGGAAAACCATTAAATCAGCTTCAGATATAAGAGATAATTCCTTTTCTTTTATAGATACTCCTGATCCTTTTTTCTTTAAATGAAGGTCAAACCATCCTAACATAGATTCTCTCATTTCAGGGAAATAGCCATGTGGAGTATCGAAGACTTCTTGTGATAGATTATCCTTCGCATCATAATACTCAAATATTGCTTGTGCTCCTTTATAACTTCTCAACATCTCCTGTGGATAAAATGCACGGTTTGAGTCTTTCATCCCGTTACAAATCTTTAATGCTCTGGGGGCAATAAGTCCTAAGACAGAAGACTCTTCGGTAAACGTTAGTCCATCAATTAAAGTTTCACAGACACAATTGCTATTCATTATATAAGATTGGTATGTACCAACACTTACAACAGGCAATGCCGCCTTAATCCTTTCATCTATAGCAGCAAGCAATGTTGTTTGATTGCCGCCACCACTTGCTCCAGTAGCTCCAATATTATTGGAGTCAACAAAAGGGAAAGAACACAGAAGATCGACGGCACGCATATTATCGGTAATTTGCATTCCCATTAAAGTCTCTCCAATATTCATTAGAGATGCTCCTAAATTAGAACCATGATATTCAAATTCTCCATCAATTGTCCCTCTTTCGCCCGCTCCCCATGGATCTATATTTAGCGCAACAAAACCATTCATTGCCAATGTATGGCCCAGAGATTGATAATCATCCGCTAATTTACCTGAACGTGAATGTCCCATCATAACAACCACCCCTGGGAAAGGGCCTTTACCATCAGGAATATACAAGTTTGCAGTTGCATATACATTAGGGTGTGTTTGAAAATAAACATTCTTAACTGTATAATTTTGTAGTTTGTGACTTCTTGTTTCCTTATATTTTAAGGGGAGGTTAGGATAAAAAGAGACCTTTGCTTTTGCAATAATTTGTTCTCTTAGGGCATCTCTATTCCTTAACCAGTCCTCTTTATTACTCGGTATTTGCAAAACTTCAAATGCTTTGGCTGCTTCATACTCAAGAGCTTTAGCAATTATATCGTTCGTTTTATATGCAGAGAAAACCTCTGGAAGCTTACTCTGACAAAAAGAATGCTGTAAATTAATAGAAATAAACAAAAGCCATATATAAATAATCCATTTACGCATAACCATTTATTATAATTTTGAAGCCGAATCTTTATCTAAAAACAATACCGCATTTTCATGTTTTCGTAATATTGTTGCAGGACAGTCAGTAGATATTTCTGCATTTAATGTATTATATACTGCCTCTGCCTTACGCTTGTCTGGCACCATGCAACTAATTACCTTAGAATTCATCATTGCTGGAATTGTCAAGCTTATCGCTTCTTCGGGAACATCTTCGAGTGTTGGGAACCATCCTTCACCTAATTGTTGATTGCGTGACACTTCATCCAATTGCACTATCTTTACCAACTTAGGATCATTAAAGTCAGCAATATCAGGTTCATTAAAAGCAATATGTCCGTTCTCGCCTATACCTATACAAGCAACATCAGCAGGATGTTCTTTTAAAAGTTTTTCGTAGTTTGCTATTTCATTATCAATATTATCCGCGTTACCATTGATGTAATACATTTTCTTTGGCCTTACGCTATCAATAATTTTTTCTTTTAGATATTTCCTAAAACTTGCTGGATGCGTTTCTGGTATTCCAATGTACTCATCAAGATGAAATACTGTAATTTTACTCCAGTCAATATCTAGTTTTTTGATTGCCTCTATGAATGCGAATTGTGAAGCACCAGTAGCCAAGATCAAATTTGCAAAGCCTTTTGACTTAATTGCATTGTTTAGATGTTCTGCTACAAATAATGCACTCGCTTCTCCTGCTGATTGCTCATCATGAGAAACATGAACGTTTAGTTTTCCTTTTTTGAATTGTGTTTTTGTCATTTTTTTGTTTATGAATTTAATAACTATGTTCTTATGGCCTGTAGCCAATATTTGAAGAAAGAATAAAACGTTCAAAGTGAAGGCACTGTGATTTATCTAGTTATCAACAACAATGCCATTCACTTTGAGCGTTCTATCAACGATGGAATTTAAAACTCTAATTTACATCCCACCACAATCTCGTTGCTGCATTATCTGGTCCACTTAGGAGGGCTTGTCCCTTAGCTAATTCTGCAGCATTATTAGCTTCCTCTGTAAGAGGATAAGGCATACGTTTGATAAACTCTCCTGAAGACAAATCTGAATTGTCTGAATGAACTACAGGATACATATCGGGATATCCAGTACGGCGAAACTCGGACCAAGCTTCCATTCCATTAGGAAAGATGGCTAGCCACTTTTGAGTTCCAATTTGTTTCCGCTGAACATCTACTGTGCTTGACCATTTTACTGGTACATCAGAGACTACAGGTGAATTATGACTATCATCTGGTGCTATTGGAAGATTAACTGATTGGATATATGTATCAATTGTTCCGCCTTCAACGTTCCATTGTTCCATACTCATTCTTATGCCCTTCTCATACAAGCTTTGAGCATTGTCCTCCATTTCCCATCCATTAAGTGCTCCTTCAGATCTTAAAAAATATGCCTCTGCTGCGCACATCACATGATAAGGAGCCGTAAGATTAGGATTAAAAGTTTTATTTGGGTTTTGAACGGCCCAATAAGTGCCCACATTTGAATTGTTGTAAGGAGCATTGCGAGGTAAATTCAACTCTTGAGCGGTCAAACCATTTCTTAAGCTTGTATATTCACCTGTTGTCACATTTGGTTGAAAAAAGTGACTTAATCGAGGATCATCGTAACCTTTTAAATAAGAAGCTATAGTGGAACTCATTGCAAATTCATTCCAAGCAGCAACTTGAGACAAGCCATTAGTATCATTACCATCTTGAACTTTTTTCAAAAATGCATTTTGACTATTCGACAATAGTACACCAAGTTTAACAGATGCTTCTGCTTCTGTCTTTGCTTTTGCGGGATCTATTTTTGATATTCTAAGAGCAAGTCTTAACCTTAAAGTATTTGCAAATGCTATCCATTTATCTTTATCTCCATCATACATCAGTTCATATCCTTTAAAAATGGTGGTGCCACTTGGCAAACCCTTTAGTATTTCAACAGATTTGTCTAGTTTTTTAAAAAAATCATCATATATTTCATCCATAGGATCATATGGAATTACATCCTGTGGCTCAGTAGCACTGAAATATGGAATAGGTCCAAAGTGATCTGTAAGACGATGAAATGCATATACCCAAAGAATGTCTGCAAGTGCTTTTTCTCCCGAATTTGGATCAGCTAGTTCCTGTATAGATTTCAATTGAGGTGCGGTGTTTACATAAACAACAGTCCAAAATCGTCTTTGCCAATCGGGTGTTAATGCATATCTGTCTGTTCCAAAAGAAGTGCTTGCAAGAGCAAAATACTGCGAATATAAGTCTGCTCCTAGATTTTGTACAGTTTGATAGAAAGAGCGATTCATTGCCGACTCAGACTGAGCTTTCGCAAACATAAATGGCATTTCGCGAGCTCCAACATTAGTTAATTTATTTGGATCAGTATTTATATCTACAAAGTCACTTGTACATCCGCTGATAATAAATATTAAAGCAAGTAGGATATTATATTTTTTCATAATTATTTTTGTTTAAAATGTTAGTTTTACATTTAGCCCGAAGGATCTTGTAATAGGAGGTAACCCTAATTCAACTCCCTGATAATTTCCTGCACCAAGAGAAGCATCTGGATCTGTGGGGTTGGTTCTCTCACCAATTCCATCAATATTCAACTTAGACTTACCTCTGTATAAGAAGAGAAGATTTCTTCCAGTCAAAGATATTTGAGCTGCATTTATTAATGCACTTTTTAAATTTAAGTTATAAGCTAAAGACATTTCTCTTAGTCTAACATTAGTCATATCGTAAGTAAAAAACTCACCCCACGCATCTCTTCCATTTTGAGAGACCTTTGTCCATAATTGCTGAGAAGTAATTGCTTTAGAATTAACACTTCCGTCTGCATGAACTGCATCCAACACTAAGCCTCCTTCACGATGTTTTTGAGTGTATTCCGACAATCCGTATGCTGCGAGATAGGCATCTGTTCCTGAAACCATTTCTCCCCCAACTCTTGCATCAATCAGAAAAGAAAAATTGAATTGTTTGTATGCAAAACTGTTACTCCAACCAAGCATAAAATCTGGATTAAAATTACCTAAGTATTGATTGTTCTCAATAATGGGCAATCCATCTTTATCAACTATATGCTTGCCTGTATTATCATCAACTTTCCACTTTCTTCCATATAAATCTCCATATCCACTTCCTTCTTTTACTATTACTGTGGCATACTTAGTATTATCTGTAATGTTAGTTTGCGTTGTTCCAGGTGCAAGTTCTTTCACAGTATTTTTATTGGTAGAGAAACTGATTGTAGAATTCCACACAAAATCACTTAATACAACAGGCTTTGTATCAAGTTGCACTTCTATACCTTTATTTTCAATATCACCTGCATTTATATAACGTCTGCCATATCCACTCGCCATAGGCAATCCAACGTACAATAGCTGGTTTATAGTATTACTTTTATATGCTGTAACATCTATATTTAATCTGTTTTCTAAGAATCTCCAATCTAATCCTACCTCAAAAGACTTTGTTTTCTCAGGTTGCAAATCAGGAATAGACTTATTAGCTTCTCTAAATATAAATCCTTTACCAGCTCCTAATCCAAACCTAAAACGTTGATTTAATAGATAAGGATCTGGGTCATTTCCAACTTGTGTATAAGAAGCACGTACTTTCCCAAAAGACACCCATTTAGGTAATTCAATCATGTCTGAAAAAACAGCTGACAGCCCAACAGAGGGATAAAAGTAGCTATGTGGCGATGGCAAGGTTGATGACCAATCATTTCTAGCAGTTACATCTAGGAAAAGATAATGCTTAAGGTTTAATTGCAAGTTACCATACACCGAGTTTAATTTTCTTTGGTATCCGTCCACTATATTAAAGGCTGGAGTTGTTGCTGCAGATAAACTAAAGAGGTTTGGTATGGATAATCCATTTGCCATATCTTCTACCGTTGAGTAAGATCGCTTAAGTGCACTAGCCCCAACATTGTAACTAACCTCGAGAATTTCGCTTACAATTTGATTTCGACCAGATATTAAAAGGTCGAAATTTCTTTCTCTATATTGTGATCGTCTCTCAAAATATTTTCCTCCTACTTTTACATCACCTAAGGAAACAGTACCGTCGTAAAAAGACCCATCGGTTTCATCGTTATATTGGTCGTAGCTTACACGCCCCATTACACTGAGCCAATCGAACAACTGATACTTTGCACTTCCAAGCAAAGTTACTCTATCTCTTACTTCATTGACAGATGTCCTATTCACACTCCAATAAGGATTATCATAGATAGAAGAAGTAGTCCAATATTTTCGGATTGGTTCTTTATTTGCAGGATTAATTGTTTCGAAATCCATCAACTCATTCTTATCCATATCCCTTGGCATGATATATGCTTCTAGAGGTGTTCCTGCATCTCCTAATCGTGGACGATTATCAATCGACTGATTTACATAAGTGAGTTTTGTATCCGTTGTTAGCTTTGGATAAAAATTAGTATTCACTCGTAAATTTAGGGTGTTTCTTTGTAACTCATTACCAGGTATTGTACCTTTTATATAGTTGTTTGTATAAGAAGAATAACCCTTTAGTCGTTTTGTTCCACCATAAGCACTCACAGAGTTATTTGTAGCGAAAGCACTCCTAAAGAAATCTTTTACATTATTGGGGTATGTTTTTGTTTTTGCGCCCCAACTCTCCCCAGCTGTTTCAGATGCAACTCCACCATTACCACGACCATATTCATTTTGGAAGTCAATCAGAAGATTCGGCACATCAACTGAAACTCCACCATTGTAGTCTATTGTAAAAGAATCTTCATTCCCTTTTTTTGTTGTAATTATTATTGCTCCATTTGCAGCACGACTTCCGTATAGAGCAGCGGCTGAAGGACCTTTCAAAACATTAATAGATTCAACATCATCAGGATTAATATTTGCAGCACCGTCACTACCGCCGTAGCTATAGTTTGTTCCCGTGGCCTGACCAGGAGACGAATTGTCGTATGGTACACCATCCACAACAATTAGAGCGGTATTGTTACCACTAATGGATCTATTACCTCTCAACACGACTCTTGCAGCTGCACCTGGGCCTGTAGCCGCTGTATTTATAACAGCTCCTGATATTTTCCCTGACAAACTACTTAAAATATTGGAACTATTGTCCCTAATCTCGATTTTATCTCTACCTAGGCTTTGAGTTGAATACGCTAGTGAACGTGTTTCTCTAACTATTCCTAAAGCAGTAACTACAACCTCATCTAAATCATATGATGCAGGAGTTAATTCGACATTAATAATTTCTACATTACCTATTTCCACTTCTTCAATACCATACCCAAGCATGTTGAAGGTCAAAAGCTGATTGCTTTCTGCTTCAATTTCAAAATAACCGTTTAAGTCGGTTACAGTGCCTTTAAAGGTGCCTTTTACAATGACCTGCACGCCAGGTAAAAGCTCTTTTGTCACCTTGTCAACAACAGTTCCTTTTCTTGCAACTAAAGTTTGACCACTAACAGGTAGTAGTAAGAACAATAATGTCACAAAAACAAAAGTACATTTTCGAATTATTATCGTTTTCATAAGCATAAATAATTAACGTTTTTAAAACTTGACTTCATGACAAATATATATATCTTTATTTTTCATGATTGAATAATATCATTAAATCACCGATAACGTTCTCGATTTCTTAATTTATCATCAAAACTCTAGATTTGGAGGAGGTTTTATATTTAACAGACATGAAAAAGAAACCAATACGAATAAAAGACATAGCAAGAGTTCTTAATATTTCCACATCTACTGTTTCGAGAGCGCTTCGAGACACTCATGATGTCAATCCATATACGAAAAAGCAAGTCTTAGAAGTTGCTTCACAACTTGGATATAAAGCTAATGTTCATGCTGCTGCATTAGCATCGGGGAGAACTAAGAATATTGTAGTACTAATACCTTTTATAACAAATTATTACTTCTCAACAGTTATTTCAGGTATCCAGGAAAC
>CAZVEI010000040.1:0-858 GCA_964626295.1 uncultured Alkalibaculum sp. | reverse complement strand
GTGTATGTAATTGATACAATTCTGAATTTGTAATGGATACAATATTGTGTTGATGCTTACAAATGACAGTTCTGACAGAGAAAAGTATTTGATGGAAAATCTTGCTGTCTCGAACTGGGATGGTTTATTAATTTCAATTTCAGCTGATACTTCTAACAAGGAGTACTTTGAGCACTTAATTAATAAAGGAATACCAATTGTCTTTTTTGATCGTGTTTTTCAGGACTTGGAAACCTCAAAAGTGCTGCAAGACGATTACTCAGGGGCATTTATGGCCACTGATCATCTGATAAGAAAGGGATATAGAAGAATAGCTCACTTTGCTGGTAATGAACATCTATCGATTACTCAAAACAGACTGAACGGATATAAAGCTGCACTGAAAAAACACAGAATTTCTTTGAATCCTGAATGGATATTCTACTCGGGATTCTCGCAGCAAAGTGGAGAGGATGATATGGAGAAAGTTTTTAATCTACCAAATAAAGACAAGCCAAACGCAATATTTGCAGTAAATGACCGGAGGGCTGTTGGTGCAATTATAGCAATAAAACGTAAGGGGCTTACTGTCGGTAAAGACATAGGTGTGATAGGGTTTACCAATGATCCCATTTCCACTATTATCGAACCCTCTCTATCAACAATTGAAGAACCTGCATTTGAAATAGGAAAACAGAGCTGTGATCTACTAATAAAGCATATAAAAAACAGCAACTTCTCACCCAAAGAGATTGTATTATCAGGAAATCTTATAGAGAGAGATTCAACACGACGTTCATAGTTTTTCTAAAAAAATTTCGCAGACACGAACGCAAAAAAAATTCAGGCGAGATAATTCCCGCCTGAATTAAAACAGAC
>CAZVEI010000039.1:0-10678 GCA_964626295.1 uncultured Alkalibaculum sp. | reverse complement strand
ATCATACATACGATTATTACAAAAGGGATTTATCTCATCCTAATATGGGATATGACTATAAGGGGTTAGGGAATGGATTAAAGGTCACAAAAACTTGGCCTGAATCAGATTTAGAAATGATGGAAAAAACCGTCTCTGAGTACATAAATCACCAGCCCTTTCATGCTTATTACATGACCGTAAGTGGTCATCTAAGGTATACCTTTTCAGGGAATAATATGGCAGCAAGAAATAAAGAAGTGGTAAAGGATCTGCCCTATTCAGAAAATGCAAGGGCATATATTGCAACCCAGGTAGAATTTGAGCGAGCTATGGAATACTTGTTAAAGGCACTTGAAGAAGCAGGTATCGCTGACAAAACTTTAATAGCCATTAGTGCAGACCACTACCCATATGGGCTTGAAAAAGAGGAAATCGATGAATTAGCAGGTCGCACTGTTGAAAAAAACTTTGAACTGTACAAAAACCATCTCATTTTATACACCAAAGGAATGGAACGCGAAATCATAGATAAGCCTTGTTCTAGTTTGGATATTATTCCTACCATATCTAACCTGCTAGGATTAGAGTATGATTCTAGATTGCTAATGGGCAGGGATATCTTCTCAGATTCAGAACCATTAGTACTATTTTTAAATAGAAGTTTTATCACAGAGAGAGGTGTCTATAGCGCCCCTAAAAATAAGTTTACTCCTAAGGACAATCATCAAGATATTAATGATGATTATGTCAATCAGATTACGGATTTAGTAAAGGCTAAATTCTATTATTCTGCAAAAATTCTTGAGACAGATTATTACGATAAAATTTTATTAGAATGACAATTAAATTAACCTTATAAGTTAAGGGTAAAGAGCAAGATGAAGGTCAGCCCTATCTTGCTCTTTAGGATTTATTAGAAAGAATGAAACCCTTATATCCTTCTAGTCTCTTTTTCTAGCCAAGCCATCTCATCAGAATTTAAATAAGGGGAGAGCTTAGAAAATACATCTCTATGGTAATCGTTGATCCACTCTATTTCAAACTCGTCGAGTAATTTTAAGTCTATTCCATCTAAATCAATAGGGCAGTAGGTAATTGGTTCGAACTTTAAGAACTGTCCGTATTCTGTCCCTTCATCTTCTACGATGACCATCATGTTTTCAGTTCGAATTCCATGCTCTCCTTCTTTATAGATACCAGGTTCATTGGTTAAAATCATGCCTTTTTCAAGGACGATCTCATTGGGTGCTTTGCTTAAACTTTGTGGTCCCTCATGAACATTAAGGAAGAAACCTACTCCGTGTCCTGTTCCGCACTTATAGTCTAAGCCTACTTTCCAGATAGGTTGTCTAGCTAGGACGTCTAAACTTGAGCCAGTTGCGCCGTGGAGGAATTTTGCTGAGCTTAAGGCAATATGGCCTTTTAATACTAAGGTAAAGTCCCTTTTCTCTTCTTCTGTGAGAGGTCCTAAAACGATAGTCCTTGTAGTATCGGTAGTTCCGTTGTAGTATTGCCCACCTGAATCTACTAAGAAAAAGCCCTCACCTTTTAGGGTATACTGGGTATCTTCTTTAGCAGAGTAATGCATCATAGCAGCATGATCTTTGTATCCAGCAATAGTATCAAAACTTGGACTCACAAAGAGCTCTTGTTCAGCTCGGAAGTTCTCTAGTTTTTCTGAAGCAGATATTTCAGTGATTTCTTCACTTTCTACAGAAGTTTTAAGCCATTTAATAAATTTTATCATAGCCACACCATCGTTGATCTCACAAGTTCTTAAATTGCTTAGCTCCGTATCATTCTTTATAGCTTTTAGTTTTGTGGTAATATTGAGGCTTTCAATTTTTGTCGTATGCTTTGGTATATCGTAATATAAGGTAGCACTAGTTTTTAATGGGTCTAAAAGAACACCATCATTCGGACTTAGCTTATGTAAAAAATTGTGGATTTCATTGTATTCTAAACAGAATATGTGGTCTTTTTCTAGCTCCTTCTTTACATCTCCTGAAATCTTTGAAAGGTTGACAAATAAAATACACCTGTTTTCTTCTACGACAACATAAGAGATGATGACTGGATTGTTTGGCACGTCAAAACCTCTAATATTTAGAAGCCAAGCGATGTCATCTAAGGAAGACAATAAGTAATGAGTAGTGTTTTTTTCTTTCATCTCTTCTCTTACTTGTTCGAGTTTTTGGACTCTTGATTGGCCTGCAAACTTTACATCGTGTGTAAAAGCAAGGTTACTGGGTAAACTTGCGCGGTCTTTCCACAATTCATCAATTAAATCCACATCAATCTTTATGGAGATGTTTTTTTGACTTAAAGTCTTTTCCATATTTCTTACTGTGTCTATAGAAAGAACTTTGCCATCAAAGCCTACGACACTGCCACCTTTTAAGGTATCCCTTAACCACTCTGTATAGGAAGGAACACCTGGGTTAACCATTCGAAATAAAGATATACCTGAATCCAAAAGCTGAGTGGTAGCCTGTATATAATACCTTCCATCTGTCCATAAACCTGCATCGTCTAGAGTGATTACCACTGTACCTGCAGAGCCAGTGAATCCAGAAATCCATTGTCTAGCTTTAAAGTAATCTGCGACATATTCGCTCTGATGTGCATCGTAACTTGGAACGATGTAAGCATCTATACTATTTTCTTTCATAGATTGTCTTAATTTTTCTATCCAATCTTTTACTTTCATATTAATTCCTCCTATACATTTATGCTATTTTAAATAGTACCATATTATTAAAATAGATACTAAATAATCTCAAGAAAGTCAAAAATCACTGTTCATTTAGGAAATATTTTGAATGGTATAATCTTTTAAATTAAATTCTTTTGTTTATTTAAGACTTAACTTCATGTATAATTATAAAGAATATATTTATGCGAGGGAGGAAAACACTATGAAAAGAAAACTGATTCTAGGAATTTTATTACTTTTAACGGTTGGCTTAATAGTTGGCTGCTCTGGTGGTTCTGGTGAACAACAAGGAGGGGCTGAAACAGAAGGAAAGATATACGAAATTGCAACGGATACTACATTTGCACCTTTTGAATTTCAAAATGATGCTGGAAAATATGTAGGTATTGATATTGATCTTTTAGATGCAATTGCGCAAGATCAAGGCTTCAAATATAAACTTAACCCACTAGGTTTTAATGCTGCAGTAGCTGCACTTGAATCCAATCAAGCAGATGCAGTAATTGCAGGTATGAGCATTACAGATGAGCGTAAAGAAAAATATAATTTTTCAGAGCCATACTTTGATTCAGGTGTAGTAATGGGTATTAACAATTCGAATAAAGATATTACATCTTATGAAGACTTAGAAGGCAAGAAAGTTTCTGTAAAAACTGGTACAGAAGGAGCTAGTTTTGCCGAATCCATTAAAGAGGAATACGGTTTTGAACTAACTTATTTTGAAGAGTCTTCATTCATGTATGAAGATGTAAAGACAGGAAACACCACTGCATGCTTCGAAGATTATCCTGTAATGGCATATGGAATTACACAGAACAATGGACTTAAGATCGTAACAGATATGGAAAAAGGTAACTCATATGGATTTGCTGTTCTTAAGGGTAAAAATTCTGAACTTTTAGAAATGTTTGATAAAGGGCTCAGCAATTTAAAAGAAAGTGGAAAGTATCAAGAAATTCTTGATAAATACATTTCTGCTGAATAATTTGATAAATGAGGATGTATTAATATGAATTTAGGCAAAGTATTTGGTGAAACATATGAATTATTGTTTCAAGGACTTCAAGTTACAATACAAGTAACTGTTTTATCTCTCCTAATCGCTTTTGTATTAGGATTGATTACAGCATTATTGGATTTTTCTAAGACGCCACTTAAATGGTTCTCTAAAGCGTATGTATGGTTGATTAGAGGAACGCCAGTTATGGTACAGGTATTTTACATCTATTTTGCTTTGCCGCAACTTCTCCAATCTTTAGGTTATGATGTAAGGTTAACTTCTTTTACGGCAGGGCTTATTACCTTGACTCTTAATGCTGGTGCGTATATGTCAGAAATCTTTAGAGGAGCCATTTTGGCTGTTAATCCAGGTCAAATGGAAGCGGCAAGGAGTCTAGGCCTGTCTAAGAGTCAGGCTATGAAAAAAGTTGTACTGCCACAAGCAATACGAATATGTTTGCCATCATTGGTAAATCAGTTTATTATCACATTAAAGGACTCTTCTATAATATCTGTAATTGGACTAGCAGATATTATGTATCAAGCAAAAATTTATGTGGGTAGATCTATGGAATCTTTCGCTACATATACATGGGTTGCTGTATTCTATCTTGTAATCATTACGTTCTTGACACAAATAGCGAAACTAGTAGAGAAGAAGGTGATGGTATGACAGCTCAAATACAAATTAAAAATCTCCATAAACGCTTTGGAAATCTTGAGGTGCTCAAGGGTATCAATCTTGAAGTGAATAAAGGGGAAGTAGTGTGTTTGATCGGTCCTAGTGGATCAGGAAAATCTACTCTTTTAAGATGTATCAACCGTCTAGAAGATTCTACAAGTGGTGAAATTATCGTCGACGATCAAACAATTACAGATGGTAGCGTTAATATGAACAAGGTGAGAAGACATATTGGGATGGTATTTCAACAGTTCAACCTTTTCCCGCACTTAACGGTTAAAGCGAATATTGCTATGGCGCCCCTTGAGCTAAAGCTTAAAACAAAAGCAGAAGCAGAAGATAAAGCAGCAGAACTCTTAAAAAGAGTTGGATTATTAGAAAAAATTGATGCAATGCCAAGACAGCTTTCAGGTGGACAACAGCAACGTGTTGCCATTGCAAGAGCACTAGCAATGGAGCCAGATATTATGCTCTTTGATGAGCCTACTTCTGCTCTTGATCCAGAAATGGTTGGAGAGGTATTAGTGGTAATGAAGGAGTTAGCAGCTATGGGAATGACTATGGTTGTTGTAACTCATGAAATGGGTTTTGCTAAAGATGCAGCAGATCGGGTGTTATTTATGGATGAAGGCATTATCATGGAAGAAGCTACACCAAATGAGATGTTCAGCAACCCAAAGAACCCCCGTACTATAGAATTTTTAAACAAGGTTTTATCAACGAAATAGAATATTAAAAAAGCCAATGTCTCGCGACATTGGCTTTAACTTTAAAATAAAAGAAGTGACTTAGATAAGAAATCCTCGCTAGAGCAAATCAAAAATCATTAAGAACAATATTATCATTTTAACATATTATAAAATAAGATTATTAAATAGATCAGGCTGTGCAGTATATAGCGCTAGCCTTATGGCAGATGGGTTTCATTCTTTAGGGAATGGGATGGTTAAGGGATTCTAAAAAGGCGGCATATAATAAAGTTTACAATAAAACTTCTTTTAGCTTATTTGATGTTGTAAAGAAACTTTTTAAGTAATTATAAAAACCCGAAGAAATGGGCTTGGTAAATTTGTTTTTGTTACGCAGTACATGAAAGCACGTTACCTCATGAGTAATTATGAGATAGCGTGCTTTTAGTATTGATCGGAACAATTATATAACGATTCAATGTCTGTTTTATTGATTATATAAAATATCTATGGTACAATATTAGTAACTTAGTAACTTAGTAACTTAGTAACTTAGTAACTTAGTAACTTAGTACACTAATAGTTAGGAGATGCTCATGAAGATACCAACAAGTTTGAAACATAAACCAGTAATCGTTTCTGAAGATTATGAAAATATTGATGGAAGGAATGCGTACCAATCTGATGCAAAAGGACTTTCTTTGGGGTTAGCTCAATGGAATGATCGAGGTAAGGTAGATATTTCAGCTAAGGTATGGCGCCATACTGGAGAGAAATGGTCTAGACAGTCAGAGGAATTGCCTCTTCATCGAGTACTCGACCTCGCCCTACTCGTTTGTAGAGCAAAACAATATTTTCGTGATGCTTACCGATATAAAAAGTTATACGATACAGAAGCTCCTTTAATCGATCGCATTGGCTTGCAAGGGGATGCCATGAGTGTGGCAATTTGTACAGATAATGAGAAGATAGATGAAGATATTCAACTGTTCAGCCAAGCCTTAAGCGAAGATGATGAATTAATTGGAGAGCGATTGCAGACCCTTTCTAGGATATTAAAGGAGATGGGGTATTAATAAAATGAATCGTAAAAAGGAATTGAAGGAACAATACAAGAATATGAAGCCAGAGATGGGACTCTATATAATATCTTCAAAATCAAGTGATAAATGTTTTGTTGATACAACGCAAAATTTAAAGGGAACAATTAATGGCGCAAAATTTAAATTGGGGGCAGGAAATCATCCCAATAAAGAACTTCAAAAGGAATGGAAAGAAAAGGGTGAAGGGGATTTTACCATTGAAATAGCAGAACAACTTTCTTATGACAAAGATGAAAGCAGGATAGATTATTCTGAGGAATTAGCTTTGCTAAAATTAATATGGGAAGAAAAATTAGAAAAGTCAGGAAAAGGATTCTTTAGTAAAAGTTTGAAGAGATGAGTATTCACATTGTAGGCTAGTAACTTCTGAAAATCCATATGATACTGCAAAACTAAAAACGTAATAACAGAGTAAATCATGACCGCCGGCTCAGCTAGCGGTCATGATTTATTTAGAACTTAAAAGCTAACGATAGAATTATAGTCACAATTAAAGCTCCATTTATCAGTACGAGATTTTTAATGGCAATTGCAAAAGTTGTGGCTTTCTTTTGTTCTTGTTGAAAAGCTACAATGCCCTTATTCACCATTGGTAGTGTAAAAAATACGAGGAGGCATAGTAAGGGAAGTTTTTGTAGTAGGCATCCAATTGCAATACCTAAATAAATAATATAGTACAAGTATTTATATATTCGAAGGGCTTTTTCTTTGCCTATATAGATGGGGAAGGTATACCTTCTGTTGATTATATCCTCTTCCATATCACATAGGTTATTAGCAAGCATTATATTAGCAATAGTAAGCATTGGTGCAATGCTTAAGAAGAATATAGAAATAATAAAGTCTAAATTTATTGATAGATTAAATAATTCATTGCCTAAGCCGATCTCAAATACATGTAAAGGGTAGACGTGTACGAATACGGCTAGAAATGGGATAACAAAGCCCATAGTTCCCCCTGAAAGCAGCTCCCCAAAAGGAGTTCGAGATATAGGTACAGGGCCATAGGAATATATAATGCCAATACCAAAAGAGAGCACACCTAGGAGCAATACGACAATTGATGTATTGAGCCAAAGAAGGATTCCAAACGTAACAGCGATCATTAAAAGAATTACTAAAAATAGCAAAGCAGTAGCCTCAGAAAGCTTATCGCGGACCATGGCATTATGCTCTTCATAACCATATCCTGAAGTCTTGATGGCCTTTTTATAGTCCACGTAGTTATTTGTAACTGTCGTGGCCATGTCAAAGGAGAGTAGAGATAAAAACATAAAGAGAAAATTTAAAAGATTAAAATCATCATATTTCCAAAGAGCATATACCGTACCTAAGAGCAATGGCAATTGGCTAGCTAGCTTTGTTTGGATTTCTGCTAATTTAAGTAGCGAAAAAATCATATTGTATTTCCTTTCTCATAAGTAGTCTAATAAATATTTTAGCACGAAATAGAAAAACAGCAAGCCTGTTGTAGAAAATACAGACTTGCTGTTTTTGCTGAAAGCTGAAAACGGAAGAGATTTTATTTCTATTTAGCCGAGAACTGTCAAATCCTTCGTTTCGCTCTAGATAAATCTATATACTTCATATTCCTGCTTTTGTCAATAAAACCATTGTTTAACAATCGCTCAACAACGGTTCGACTATCATTAATCGTTAATAATAGACTTTCTCCAAAAATAAGCCCTGTGGCGGCATGGTGATTCCTGCTTTTGATCGCACGTTTTTTTCAAATACCTCATCAATATGTGATAACTCTTTTTCATGAAGCCCTATTTCTACTAGGCTCCCCATTATAATCCGAATCATATTATATAAAAATCCATCTCCCACAAAAGAAAAACCCAGCAAGTAATCTTGTGAGAAAATGCTTAGTTCGTCAATAGTACGAATAGTTGATTTCTTTGCCTTTTTTAGAGAAGAAAAACCCATGAAGTCATGAGTACCGATAAATTTTTCTGCGGCTTCTTTCATAAGAGGCACATCAAGCTCCTCTGGGAGGTGATAGCTGTACTTTCTATGAAAAGGGGAGTGCGTAAAGTGATTCCACACGTAGTAGGTGTATTTTTTACTTTTTACATGATACCTGCTGTGAAAGCGCTCTGACGCTTGTGCGATTTCCTTTACGACAATATCTTGTGGCAGATATCTATTGATGTAATGGTGCATCTCATCTAGGGACATTGTAGAATCTGTATGGAAATTTGCAATTTGTCCCGTTGCATGGACCCCAGCGTCCGTTCTCCCTGAACCAATGATTTCTATGTGGGACTGAACCATTTCGCTGATAACGCATTCTAGTTTGCCTTGAATAGTCTGATCGTTATCTTTTAACCTTTGCCATCCGTAGTACCTGCTACCATCATAAGCGATTTTTAGTTTTATATTTCTCATCTAATACTCCTCTTTTACGATATGTTTATAACTATTATACACTGAAATGGTATGAAGTATTAAGTGGAGATTACTCATTTTATAGTAGATAGTAAAACAGATTTGCTTTCGTATTCTTTTTAATTTCTTAAACTTCATTTCCCTACAATAATCTTACTTAAAGCAAAAATATAAACAGGTAACTCATTATATATTTTGGATACTATGCAAAATTAATTTTGTTGACAAATAAATACTTTAAAACTATACTTATTATAACATAACCAATCTAAAACTAACTAGATACAACTATTTCATATATTATTATTTGACATGAAAATGATGCGATTGTTTTTCAAACGTACAAACAGTAATACCCACATATATAAGGAATCTTGATATCTAAAAGAAAATAAAAATGAAGTAATAGGATGAGAGTCATGACCGAAAAAGTGAAGAAAGACTTTAAAGATAAAAATTACATATTAAAGACTGGTATACTGATCTTCTTACTTATTTCTCTAATTTTTATATCCTTTACAATTGGTAGGTATCAATTTACTTTAAAAACCTTGTTAGATATTTTTATTTCTTGCTTTATAGGGATAGGAGAATACTGGAAAAGGACACTAGAAGTAGTTATCTTACAAGTGCGTTTTACTAGGATTGTTTTAGCTGTCTTAGTTGGTGGTGCTTTATCTATTTCTGGAGCTTCTTATCAAACCCTTTTTAAGAATTCCATGATGACTGTAGTCTCAGTGGGCATATGTGGGATGATTGGGTGGATTGGCATGGTAATACCTCATTTTAAATATTCTAGGCGTGACCCCTTTAGATTTTGGAGCAGTAGGAAATGACAGTAACTTTTGCGATTATTTCTATAAATCAGGTTGGATAGTAAATGGTTCTTATTTTATGGGCACCTGTCTTGACCAAATCAAGAATGTGGCTGCTGCCGAGATTAATTTGGTGGTTACTGCATCAGATCTGCAGCTTGCAAAATATCTTCAATCTAGATTTGGCACCCCCTATATTGCAGCATGTCCTATAGGCTTTCGCCATGGAAATTATCTCCTTAAGCACATGGATTCGGGCAAAGCCTTACCTATTCACTCTATTACAGAAAAGCCAACTGTTTTAATCGTTGCTGATCAAGTTATAGGAAATTCAATTAGGGATGCATTAAGAGTGCATGGTTGTCGAGCAGGAGAAGGCTTATTAATAAGAGGAAGTGCAAGACATGCACGTTTTTTTAACAGGTGATATACAAATAGGCAAGACCACTGTAATTAACAAGACAACAGCACTATTAAATAAGACAATGGGAGGATTTCAAACGTACTTTGGTCTAGATAGAGGCTCTCCTACTAAGCGACTCTATATAAATTCGGTTGCAAAACCTAAAGTTTTTTGTGAAGAAAATATTGTGGTTCAGTTTAGAGGTGAGGATTTTCCCCTAATACATAATGAAAAGTTTGATATTTATGGTGTAAAGCTGATTGAAGAAGCTAAAGAAAAATCTCAATTAATTGTAATGGATGAATGTGGAATCTTAGAGCAGTTTGCCACCTCCTTTCAAAGTGAAATTCTAGATACTCTAGATGAAAAAACGCCAATTCTTGGTGTGGTCAAACAAGCTAGTTGGGGATGGACAGATTGTATAAGAAATCATCCAATGGTAAAGCTTATTACTGTTACAAGGGAAAATCGAGATCAACTTCCAGAGATTATTGCCGAATACATAAGATAATTAAAGCACTTTATAGGTATTTTTATGTAGATTAAGACTCAAGTATCAAAACAAAAGGTTAAAAGTTGAAAAGTTTGTATGTTCGTATGTTTGTATGTTGGAATGTTGGAAAAAACAATTGGAAAAGAGGAGGAATAGGAATTGAAACCATCTAATAAAAAAAGAGTGATTGTTCTTGCCCTTGTGATTCTGCTTATTTTTACTATAATTATTTCTTTTCAATTTGGGCGATATCCTATTTCTACAAAAGAGTTAATAGGGATTCTCCTATCTAAATTGCACCCTACGGATCCCTTTTGGACAGTCCGTACGGAAACGGTACTCTTTAATATACGAATGCCTCGAATTCTTTTAGCCTGTTTAGTAGGTACCTCTCTTGCGGCT
>CAZVEI010000038.1:7830-10784 GCA_964626295.1 uncultured Alkalibaculum sp. | reverse complement strand
AATATAATCCCAAAAGGTATCATGTGCACTTGAAGCTTGTGGTACTTCCGTATCCGGCTCAGGTTTTAGAGCATGGATAAAATCTGGAAATTTTATGGCATCTTGCATAAAAAATACAGGCATATTGTTTCCAACTAAATCGTAATTACCTTCTTGAGTATAAAATTTTACAGCAAAACCTCTCACATCTCGAACCGTATCTGCAGAACCTCTAAAACCTGAGACTGTAGAAAACCTTACAAATAATGGCGTCTTCATATTAGGGTCTTGCAAAAAACCTGCCTTCGTATACTTAGCCATAGATTCATAAAGAGTAAATTCACCATGAGCTCCTGTGCCCCTAGCATGAACTACTCGTTCTGGAATTCTCTCATGATCAAAATGAGTCAGTTTCTCCCTAAAGTGAAAGTCCTCCATCAAAGTAGGTCCTCTCTCCCCTACCTTTAAAGAAAACTCATCTTCTGACAAAGGCAATCCATGATTTGTAGTCAATACTTTGTCACAATCGTCAACTTTAAACTGCTCTAATTGCTCTTGCTTCTTCTTGTTCATCTTATCATCCATCGTATACACCTACCCATATTTTGTTAAAAAACTTCTCATTAGTGTTATACCCCTGATGGGAAATAATTATTCATTCCAACCCTTATTTATGAACGATCTTCAGCACAAAAGCCAACATACCTGAAGTAATCAACGGTCCTACAGGGACCCCCCCTAAAAAGGACGCTGCTATTACTGCTCCAAAGATTAAAGAAGGCATAATATCCCCATGACCTTGTACCGTCAAATACTGTACACCTAAACCACTTAAGTATGTAGTAAAAAGTGAAATCAACATTGCTATGATTCCAATCCAAGAGGTAAAGACATTTTTAATATTGGTAAAATCAATTTCACCATTTGCAAGGGGAATTAAAATAGCTGCAATTAATAGAACTAATCCTATAGACATTCCATAACTTTCTATAGTAAAAAAAAGGTACTTATCTAGGTTTAAAAGCTTGATTAACAAAAGCAAACAAGATGCAATAGCTACAGAATTAGCCTTTCCTAAAATAGAAATGCCAAGAATGGCAAACAAAATAGTATTCGATTCCAGTTCAAATCACCTCTTCGTAAAATTTGTGTCCTTAAAAATATATTCTTGCATAAAGTATTTAATTCTTATATTCTATCGTTAGCACCTATGAAGATGCTTTAGCCGAAGAATCTTACTTTTCATTATCTCCCTTAAGACAAGGGAAATTTTCCGCTTTTCCCGTCCAATGAACCAACCGTCCAACCCACCAACTAACGAAGGAGCTTTTCAATGAAAATAAAGAAGATAACAACCAAAGAAGTAGAATACATCTACAATCAATACATGATACAAGATTTCCCACAAAATGAACTAAAACCTTTTAGCACAATAAAAAAGCTAATACAAAGAGGCACATACTACTGTTATGGTCTATTTGATGCCGGTAAAATTAAAGCCCATGGTTTTTTATACAGAAATCCCACTAATTCACTTTTACTTATGGACTATTTTGCAGTAATTAGCACCGATCGAAATATGGGATATGGAAGTATGTTTTTAAAACTACTAAAAAAAAACTTGAAAAACTTTGGGGGAATTCTCGTAGAAGTTGAAAAAATAGAGAAAGCAAAAGATGAAATAGAGGTAAAGACGAGAGAAAGAAGACGAAACCAATCCATGCCCTAGCTATCTTTTTGAAACATGGCAATAAAAACAAAAACTAATATTGCACAACAAACCCAAATAGATTGTAGGCCAAAGTATCTACTTCCCAAACTGCCTAGAATAGCTCCTATAATAAAGGAAAAGATAATAACAAGATAATGCAGGACTCTATTTCTTGCTTCTACGTCTTTAGTCGTTTTATAATTCCAAAGTAGTTCTGTAGCAGAGCGAAGATTCCCTGTACACATAGTAGTAGCGTAGATTAATCCATTCATTTTTCGAAAGCTCTCCACTTGCATAGAGCAAACAAAAGAAATAAGAACATTAGCAATCATGTTAAAAGAACCATTTGGTATAAACCCTACAATAAATAGTACAATAATCTCGACCAAAATACTTATTTGTCTCCAATGAATGGCTGTATTATCTTTATAATTCTTTTTGATCCATTCTGATATCCATACACCTAAAACAAAAGCCAAAATAGGTATAATGTAGAACATCGCTTCTTTCAATTTGCCATTGGCTATATTTAAGCCCAGTAAAATCATATTTCCTGTCTGAGCATTTGCAAATACTTTATCTCTTAAAATATATGTATATATATCTAGATATCCACCAACTATAGCTAGCAAAATTCCAAGATATATGCTTTCTGACATTTGCCTCTGTTGTCTATTATTCATGAAATTCCCTTCTTAATACAAATTATTCAATAACTACTTAAAAAGTTTACCTTATTCTTTTAGATTCTTCAAGTAGCATAACCTCAAATTCTCCCATGTCTTAAGACGTTTTACAAAAATCTTCATGCCCAAATGTTGGGGACTGTCAATGATATAAAAAATAAGATATACTATTTTATATACTCACGTTTTATCCAAGAGATTTTTGCACTTTGCTAGATGCTTATGTATATTAACGTAAATTGAAATAAAGGAGGTGAACGAAAGTATGGTTCTTACAATTGGTATTGCTTTTGTAGCATTTCTTACGTGGCTTCTTACGATTTTTGCATCTAAAAACCCTGAAATTGTTGAGTCTGTATACTCTTCAACCATTTATCCATACATAGCAAGAATATTAAGCCTCTTTAATGGATTCATTCCCATTTCTTTTGCTGAAATTTTACTCTTTGGCTTATTGCTGTTTTTAGTATTACTCCTATTAAAACCTAGGTTATTCTTCCATAAGAGAACTCAACTTCTTCATTTTTTAGTAAGAACAACAGGGTTGCTATACATTGGCTTTTATCTCCTTTGGGGAT
>CAZVEI010000038.1:0-7820 GCA_964626295.1 uncultured Alkalibaculum sp. | reverse complement strand
GATTACATGGAAATTGCCAATATGAACACAGATCCTGCTACTATGAAAGAATTAGAGGAGCTTACCCTCCAAACTATAAAAAAAATGAATCATCTTCGCGAAAGGCTACCAGAAGACATTAATGGGGTATTTATTTTAGAGGACTCCTTTAGTCAACTAAGTAGTAAAGCACAAAAATCCTTTTACGGAGAAGAAAGCGATTGGCTATTTCCCATTAGAGGACATGCAAAGCCAATCTTTTCGTCTCAGTGGATGAGCTTTACTGGAATTATGGGGATTTACATTCCCTATACCTTTGAACCAAATATAAATATAGATATTCCAAATCAAAGCCTTCCATCAACGATTATCCACGAAATGGCACATCAACGGGGTTTTGCTAAGGAAGACGAGGCCAACTTTATTGCTTACAAAGTATCCACCAATCACCCAGACCCTAATTTTCAGTATTCAGGTCACTATCTAGCAATGCAGTATTTAATGAAGGAAATGTACAAATTAGATGAAACTCTTTACATAGGAATTTACGACAGTATCAGCGACGCTGTAAAACGAGATATGGAATACAGCAGAAATTACTGGAAATCAAAAGAAGGAAAAGCTGAAAAAGTAGCCAGTAAAGTCAACGACCAATACCTAAAAGCCAACAATCAAACCCAAGGTATCCTCAGTTATAATGGGGTTGTAAAGCTTTTGCTGTCTGATTTTAAAGAAGCCTCTTCTAACGGTAGTTGGACGAGAGTTGAGCAATTGTCCTGCTAAGTTCTAAGTAAAATCTATGCCACCTATGGTGGCGTATTGATTTTGCTTACCACCTAATCACCATTTTCCATGGTGAATTTTATCATATGGCAATTCATTTTCTTCATAAGGTTTCTTTTCTTCTGCAGGGTGTCCTATTCCTACGATGCATTCTACGGAGTATTGCTCTGGTATATCTAAGATGCTTTTTATATAGTCACTCGAACTACTTCCGTCTTTTATTTCTCTATTTCTCACTTGACACCAACAAGCTCCTAGCCCTTGTCCGTGAGCTTCTAGGAGTAATAGAGTAGCAATAATAGACCCATCTTCTACCCATACATCACAAAAGGTAGGGTCTCCTACAACAACTAGCCCAAGAGGAACATTTGCTAAAAAACCTGAGCCCATTTCTCTACACTTTGACAATTGGTTTAGCTTTTCTTTTTCTGTGACTACAACAAGATTCCAAGACCTTTTCCCCCTTGAAGAAGGAGCTGTCAAAGCGCCTTTTAAAATGGCTTCGAGCTTGTCTTTTTCTACTTCTTTCTCTTGAAACTTTCGAATACTTCTTCTCGTTTTAATTAGATCTATCATATTTGTCACTTCTTTCTTCTAGAAATTACTTTCTTATATTATACACTTTTTTCTACATAATCAACTGTTCTAATATATCATCTATATTTTCCGTAGCTTCTCCGTAGATCTTATTAAGGCAAAGGGTTGCTTTTATCTTATCATCGGTAGGTGTAAACTTAAACACAATACTTGACAGGTATTCCTTTAGGGTCAAGATTTCATCCTTGCGCGCAAGGATGACTGAGCAGTGGCTAGGATCAAAAGTTAGACTTTTCTACTATTTTAAAAAAGCCCCTCTAGTGAAAGGGGATTTTCTTAAAATGGTATTTATATGTAATTCTACTACTCATCCTTGTTCTTTTTTCTCGATAAGGCTAATCCTCCAAAACCACTGATAATAGCCATATAATAACCTAAATCATAGGTAAAGCCTTTATTATAGATTTCATAGATACTTACACTATCGTTAAATAAAGAATAGATTAACGAAAATGGTGCAATCCAGCCGTGCCAAATCCCTGAGAAAAAACCAGCTTGATCTGTAGGGCCATTGGTTCCATCTCCTGGTACACAAGCTGCTAAGAACAGGCAAAAAAGAAAAATAATTACTAGTAAAAATAGTTTTTTTGTTACTTTATTATTCATACTTTCCTCCTATTTTTATAGATTAGAATAATTATTTCTATTCTAAATTAAAGGTATTTATTAGATGAATGGAATTAAAATAGGTTTTTTCCTTCATAAAGGCTATCAACTGATAAATATCTTCGTCATTGTAGTTACTATCTTTATTGATTTACCAAATAAAGCTGATAATAATCCTACATTTTAATTCGTATTTATAAAAATTATATCTTAATGCATAAAAAAACACAATAAATATTGTTCGCGCATAAGCAAAACCTTACCATACTATTATATACATTTTGCTACAAGTACTTTTTGATTACCCAAACCATTTTATACTGCTACGGATGGTGATCCATAAATTTTTTCCTAAGAAATCATCAATAAATTCAATGGTTTAAGAGTTATGAATTTATTGACTACCTTCGTTATTTTTCCTATACTTTAAATAGGATTTAAATAAGATGAGAATACTCTTTATTAAATTGTAGAAAAACAAGATAGATAAAGCAGAGAGAAGGACAATATTAGCAATTCAAAGAGGAGGATTACAATGGGTAAATTACCAATTACAGAAAGAGTTACAGATCATACAGAGTTGCTTACCTTACTAGCATATCCAATTAGACACAGCATTTCTCCAACAATGCACAATGAGGCTTTAAAAAAATTAGGTTTGGATTACGTCTATGTAGCCCTTGAAGTAGATAACAGCACATTAGAAGATGCTGTGCAAGGCCTCAGGGCTTGAACAATCTACTATTCCTGATACTTCATTTTTAAGACCTGATCTAGTCGTTCACAAATGCGTTTATTCTCCAACAGAGATAAGATTACTAGAAATGTGTAAAGAAGCTGGCGTTAAAAAGTACATGAATGGACTTAGAATGATGTTATACCAGGGTGCCGCTGCCTTTAAATTGTTTACAGGTCACGACATGCCAATAGAACACATGAAAGATCTTTTATTTTAAGGAGGCCACATGAAGACTGTAGAAGTGAAAGATATCGTATTTAACGAAGGGGCTCCAAAAATTTGCCTTCCCCTAGTTGGAAAAACAGAACAAACTATACTAAATGAAGTAGATTTTTTAGATACAGTTGACTTTGATTTAGCTGAATTTCGAGTAGATTTTTATGAAGATGTAGAGGATTTTAATAAAGTAAAAGACCTTCTTCAAAAGATTCGTCAAAATTACAACAAACCGCTTCTCTTTACCTTTAGAACCAAAAGAGAAGGTGGAGAATATGAAATGAGTGAAGAGAAATACTTTGAATTAAATCGTATGGCCATTGAATCTGGATTTATTGATTTAGTCGATGTAGAATTATTCTCATCACAAGACAAGATCAAAGAACTCATCGCCTTTGCAAAAGGAAAAGACGTAAAAGTTATTATGTCAAATCACGATTTTTATAAAACACCTGAAAAAGAGGAAATCGTAAACCGACTAGTAAAAATGCAAGAATACGATGCAGATATTACTAAAATTGCAGTCATGCCTCAATGTGAAGAAGATGTTTTGACCCTTTTATCTGCAACATTAGAAATGAAAAAAGAAAAAGGCGATCGCCCTTGCATTACCATGTCAATGGCCTCCCTCGGAGTCCTTTCTAGACTGTGTGGCGAATTGTTTGGTTCTTGCATGACATTTGTAGCAGCAAAAGAAGTATCTGCACCAGGACAAGTTAACGTAAAAGAAGTGAGAAATATCTTAGATTTATTGCACTTTTAACTTTAACAATGGTTGAAGGGTAGCTGAGCAGTAGTTAAACAATAGTTGAACAATTATTTAACTCAAAACCCCGCTTATAGGATGAGCGGGGTTTTGTAATCTTATATTTTAGTATAAAGAGTGACACGTTAAATTGACCCTAGCTACTGCTTAGGTCATTTTGAGGAGCTTGCGACGAAGAATCTCTACTAGCTAACTGCAAAGAGCAAACACTCTCAATAGCTGCATATTACATATAAAACAAAAAACACCCTGTCGTATTATAGGCAGGGTGTTGAATTGTCAACAGTAAACTAAACAACTTTTTTAAGGTTATTTGTTTTGTACTCATAAGGGGTTAAATATCTCAATGAAGAGTGAATTCGATGATTGTTAAACCAGTTTACATAGTCTGCCAGTTCGTACTTCAAATTATTCTAGCCCATTCAGTTTGCTTATAAATAACCATTAGTATAAAAAGGTAAGGTATCTTTATAAAGTACCTACACTTATAAAATAATTTTTTACTTATTCTGGTTTAAAGTTAAGTTGTAGGGTATACACTATTATATAGTAGTAAATAAGGAGGTTATCTTTATGTACAATAAGAATATACAAATAAAAAACAATTATTTTTTAAGCACTGGGATAACACCCAAAGCTTTAGAAATACGTGTCCCAAAACAATTAGAAACATATATACCAAAGCTATTAGAAACATATGTGCCAAGACTGTTAGAAACAGAAAGTGTCTTTATTGAAGAAGTTTTTGAATTTATTATGGAGCCAGAACGGACAGAAAATGTAAAAACAGTAGACTCTGATCCAGAGTTTGCTCGTTGGAGTGACGGTCAAGACCTTTTTATGTAAATGAACAATTGTAATTGATTAAAAGTAGCGAGGGTAACCTGGCTACTTTTTATTTCTCCTAATTTCATTAAGAGTAATAAATACATATAGAATAATTTTCATATTTACAGTATAATCATATTATGTTTGCTTTAGTTTGTTTTGATTTGTTTCATTGTAATTATAATAACTTAAAACATCCTTGTTTCTAACTTTTTAAGTATGATACACTATGAACAATAATAAGTAAAATATGCAAGGAGGCTCTCATGAAATTAATCACCGTAGCTGGTCCCCCCTCTTCTGGGAAGACCTCTGTAATTATAAAGTTAATCGAATGTATGGACATGCCTAAGGGCAGCATTGGCGTGGTCAAATTTGATTGCCTTACTTCCTTCGACAATCTTAGATACAATGAGGCAAATATCCCTATTGAAACGGGCTTTTCAGGAAAAATATGTCCTGACCACTTTTTTGTCAGCAATATTGAAGATGCAGTACAATGGGGCATTCAATCAAATTTTGAAATCCTTATTACAGAAAGTGCCGGCCTTTGTAATCGCTGTTCGCCCTACATAAATGGAATTTTATCCATTTGTGTCATAGACAATTTATCTGGAATAAACACCCCGCGAAAAATAGGTCCTATGTTAAAATTTGCCGATATTGTCGTGGTTACAAAAGGCGATATCGTCTCACAAGCAGAGCGAGAAGTCTTTACATTTAACATTAAGCAAGTTAATACATCTGCAAAAGTGATCTTTGTCAACGGAATTACGGGGCAAGGAAGCTTTCTACTCGCAAAGCATTTAAAGCAGACTCAAGATATTCTTACCCTTAAAGACATGAAATTAAAGTTTACTACCCCTGCGGCTGTTTGTTCTTACTGTACTGGCGAAACGAAAATTGGAGACTTGTACCAAATGGGAATGATGAAGAAAATGGAGTTTACTAAACTATGATGACTGAAGGTCTTTTTTCTATACTACATAATCAAAATCTCGACGAAATACTAAAGACATACCCCATCGTTATGGATTTTCTCGCCAATTACCGACTAGAAGATATTCCAAAAGACAGGCCTTTTACGAAAGCTCTAGAGGAAGCAGATGATGAAATCCTCGAAGAGTTTGGAGTAGACGAATACAGTATGCTCCTAAGTTTGCACTCTTTTTTAAAAGCCTTTACCTCTGAAGAGACGGCTTTAGCCTCTGTTTCTTCCCTAACCATTTTAGGAGGTTTTAATAAGTCACGTGAAGCAGAAAATATTTCCCTAAAAATTCAATCTGGAGAAATCATCAGCATAGTAGGACCTACAGGCTCTGGAAAGAGCAGGCTCTTAAACGATATTGAGTGTTTAGCTCAAGGAGATACTCCTACTGGCAGAAAAATTCTCGTAAATGATAAGGAAATTGATAAAGATGGCCGTTTTGAAATAGAAGGCAAGCTAGTAGCTCAGCTTTCTCAAAATATGAATTTCGTCATGGACTTAACGGTTCAAGAGTTTTTAGAAATGCACGCGAAAAGTAGGCTTACACCTAAAGCAGAAACTGTAATAGAAAAGTGTTTTATATGTGCTAATGACTTAGCTGGAGAAAAATTTTCAAAGGATACGAAAGTCACTCAACTTAGTGGAGGACAATCTAGGGCACTAATGATCGCAGACACCGCTTTTATGAGCAATTCCCCTATTGTCTTAATTGATGAAATTGAAAATGCTGGCATTGATAGACGCCAAGCTATTGAACTTCTCGCTCGAAATGATAAAATCATCTTAGTTTCTACTCACGACCCCCTATTAGCCCTTAGTGCAGATAAAAGGGTAGTCATCAAAAATGGAGGTATGTACAAAGTGGTTGAAACTTCAGAAGAAGAAAAACAAAGTCTAACTGCTATTGAAAAAATAGATAATATTCAGCACATGCTTCGCCAAAAATTAAGGTTTGGTGAAAGCATTACAGAGAATGTATTTGAGAACTTACAAATTAAGTAGTAGATTAGGATACAAATACAGAAGGGAGTTTTATTATGTGGGAAATATACGACACTTTAATTGATGGAATCGATGAAAATAAAATTGTAGACGAGCTGATTTGCGGAAGGCACTACGCTTATGTTCGAAGTGGTAACTGGGTTGGCATTTCTGGAGTACGCTATGGAGATACGAGACCATCGATTTTTTCTAAAAATTTAATTGGTGCACCTTTAAAAGAGGTAGCTACTTGCATTAAATCTTGGAATTTTCTTGAAGCTTCTATTGGTTTAGCCGCCATAAATGCCAATTACAATAACCTAGAAACGGCTAAAGAAAATGGAGTCTCTTTTTCTGATTCAAAGCGAGTAGAAGACCGTATTTTCGACCCCTTTATTATGTATCAAAACATGGTCAAAGGCAAAAACGTAGCAGTCTATGGACACTTTACCAAATTGGAAAGCTTAATTGAACCTGTATGCAATTTGTCTATTATTGAGTGGGAACCTGATGATGACGACTTCCCTGTAACTGCTAGCGAGTACATATTACCCCAATGCGACTATGTTTTCTTATCAAATAGCAGCCTTATAGACAAGTCTTTACCTAGATTTGTTGAAATCTCTAAAAACGCGAAGCAAATTACCATCGTTGGCCCAGGAACGCCTTTAGCTCCCTGCCTTTTTGACTTGGGCATTGGCGACTTATCTGGATTTGTGATCAAAGATAATGAAAAAGCCTCTAGAATTGCAGCGAGATCTGAAAACGTTAGAATTTACTCTGCAGGGCAAAAGGTCTCTTTTAAGAAATCCTAAAACAAAGGAGGTAATAAAGATGAAATTTGATTGGAATGAAAAAACGATCAGATGGTACATAGAAGCAAATGAATATACTGGTTTTTTTAAAAACGTGGCTCAAATCATTGCGCCAAAATTAGAAGGCTACTCTACCCTATGTGATATAGGATGTGGCCTTGGACTTTTGGATTTAGAGCTACACAGTAGCATTGAACAGATTACCTGTACAGATATAAATGAAGTAGCTCTTGATGCCCTCGGTCGATTTATAGATGAAAAAAACATCCAAAATATAAAAACTCGCATTATGGATTCTAATAATATTCAAGGTCAATGGGATATCATTTTAGTCAGCTTTTTTGGAGCAAGAGAACTGGAAACTTTTTTACCCCACTGCAAAAAGCTAATAGCAGTCGTACATGGCGATAAAGACGGCAAACTATCGCCTAAAAAATATGATAGCTTTAAAAAAAGAAACGTCAGTGATGTAGAGAAAAATCTGAAAGCAAAAGGAATCCACTATTCCCTAACCCGCCACGC
>CAZVEI010000037.1:10497-10801 GCA_964626295.1 uncultured Alkalibaculum sp. | reverse complement strand
TCTTTTTTAATTAAATTATTAAATATTTTATCACTTTTTTAATCTAAATTAACAGGTGCTACGTATCTGCCTACCTTTAAACCTGCAAAGTAATCTGTCAAAACTTGTCGTACTCCGTTTTTTCGCACTTCAAAGTGTACATGAGGTCCAGTACTTCTGCCTGTACTTCCCATTAATCCAATCACTTCTCCTGTGCGAACCTTTTGACCTACTTTTACCTTTATTTCACTTAAGTGGCCGTAAAGTGTAGCATATTCATTACCATGACTAATTTTAATGTATTTTCCAAGACTTCCTCCATCAG
>CAZVEI010000037.1:5511-10487 GCA_964626295.1 uncultured Alkalibaculum sp. | reverse complement strand
CCTGCCTTATCTATAGCGCTTATTCTGCCAGAAGTAGGAAGAGTAAAAGCCCCTTTACCAGCACCTACAGGCAAGGCTTTTGTGCCTTTTGCAATTATTTCAGTAGTAGGTTCCTTTAACACGCCCTTGCTTAAAACTTCTCTTGAAATTTCTTTACCATTTGTGTAAAAAACTTTTGAAGTAGTCTCCTTAAGTCCCTGCTTTCCTTCTGAAATAACCTTTTGCCTTCCCTCGTATATAGAGGAGTCATCTCGATATTCCGTTTCAAAAGGTATTTTCTCTACTAGCGATTCTTCCCTTGCTATCTCTACAGTTAAATAAGGTTCTATAGCGGTTAAATTAATTGTGTCTCCATGGTGAAGATTTTCTATATCTTTTTCTGGATTTGCTTCAGCCAGCTTCTCTACATTGATTCCACGATTTACAGCGATATCCCAAGTAGTATCTCCATCTTTTACAGTATATTGTTTCAATGCATCTGTACCTTGACTTATGGTTTCTATGGCTTTCTCTAAATCACTCAATTGCTCATGTGGAATTTGTTTGCTTACTATTTCTACTTTTTCTTTTACGATTGGCTCTCCAATAATTTTTGAATTCTTGCTTTCCTTTGTGTAGGGCTCTAGAACGCCATCAATGACCGTTTGAGCTTCCTCTTCACTATTAAGGCTCACTACTTCTTTGCCGTTAATGGTAATCACTGCACCTTGAACCATAGGCGTTGCATATGTGTTTGCAACTGCTTCAATGCTCTCATCTATATCCTTTAGGATATGATCGCGATTTATAATTTTCATGCTAAAGTCTACATCTTGCTCAAATACAATGTTATCTCCGTATTGCTCTTTTAAATCTTGATCCACAATTTCTACAGCATGTGTGAAAATTTCTTTTTCTTGTACATACCCTAAGTCCTGACCATTGAAAGTGACTTCATATCCTATATCTGCCTGATATAAAAATAATCCTGTCGCAAAAATCACTCCTGCGGAAGCCGCAATCATAGTCTTTTTCAGACTAATTTCCATATTTTATTAAACCTCCAAAACATTTACATCTCATTTACAAGATGCATATTAAATGTTACATTTTTTTTACACCCATTAGTTTACCACAATCTTCTAATAACACAAATAAATTTTTAGTTAGAAATCATTTTCAACTATAAAAAATCAAAAATGGCTTAATTTGTGCTATATTTTATTAGTCTTTTACAGATTATAACTTTTAAAGTAAAGTCTTGTTCATGTTAATGGGGGTAAATAAATGTGTTGTTACGATTTTTGACAAAATACTCAAAACTTATACAATAAACTTAAAACTTAAATACAATATGATAATAAGATGTTATAATATAATTAAATTTACATATATTGGTACTGGCAATCTTGAAATGACTACTACTTATAAAAATGATTTGTAAAATCAAATACGTTAAAGAATAGGAAGTTTTATATGAAATATGTAAGTATTTTAGGTTCTACGGGTTCTATCGGAACTCAAACGCTTGAAATTGCAAAAGAAAACCCTGATAAAGTTAAGATTGTAGGATTATCGTCTAATGAAAACATTGACTTATTAGAACAGCAAATCCATGTCTTTAAACCAAGTTTAGTAGCTGTAATGAATGAAGAGAAGGCGGCAGAACTTCGAAAGAGACTAAACAACAGCACTGAAGTCCTCTCAGGAATAGATGGCTTATGCGCTGTGGCATCTTTGTCAGAAGCAAACATTATTTTAACTGCTGTTACTGGAATGATTGGTTTGAAGCCAACTCTTGAAGCCATAGAAAAAGGCAAAAATATAGCACTAGCTAACAAGGAAACCCTAGTTGCTGGAGGGCATATTGTTATGGCTAAAGCGAAAGAAAAAGGCATAAAGATTTACCCTGTTGACAGTGAACACAGCGCAATTTTTCAGTGTCTTATGGGCAATGCTCGGAAGGATTTACACAAAATCATCCTCACTGCTTCCGGTGGTCCATTTAGAGGTTATCGTTTTGACGACCTAAAAGACGTTACTTTAGAAAGGGCACTAAAACACCCAAATTGGTCTATGGGAAGGAAAATAACTATAGATTCGGCTACACTGATGAATAAGGGATTTGAAGTAATAGAAGCGAAATGGCTCTTCGACCTAAATAAAGAACAGATAGAAGTTGTAGTGCATCCACAAAGTATCATTCACTCCCTAGTAGAGTTTAAAGATCACAGTACTATGGCACAAATGGGATATCCAGATATGAAAGTTCCCATTCAGCTAGCCCTATTCTATCCGAACCGAATAGAAAATAGAATCGAATCCTTAAACTTAGCTCAAATAGGAACTTTAACATTTGAAAAACCCGATATAAATGTCTTTAAATGTTTAGGGCTTTCTTATGAATCCATTAAAATCGGTGGTAGTATGCCTACTGTTCTAAATGCGACAAACGAAATAGCAGTAGGTGCCTTTTTAAACAGGAAGATACACTTCATCCAAATCCCACAAATACTAGAAGAAGTAATGAATGAACACAATGTCATTCAAAATCCTGATTTAGATGCGGTATTGGAAGTGGATAATTGGGCAAGAGCAAGCGCAAGTAATAAGATTATTTAAGATGGCAAGGAAAACCAACCTCACTCAAAAGCGGAGGGTTTTCCTTTCAGCTTTTCCCTTTCCGCTAATCTATTAACCTCTTCTCACCTTCTAATTCCCGTATATTCTTAATATCTTGAGTAACTTCTAGTATCCCCAGATATTCCCCGTGTGCATCTCTTACAGCAAAATACCTAATGTATGCAAATTGGTCTCCCATCTTGATCCAAAAATCTTCATGATCCTTTTTACCAGATTGTAACTCTTCTACTATTTTTTCTACAATATGAAGGCTTGATGGTGGGTGACAGTTTGCTACATCTCTTCCTAATACAGACTTTGGCCTTGCGAATATTCTCTCTTTTCCTTGTGTAAAGTACTTTACATGTCCCTCTTTATCTACGAATGTAGCATCAATAGGTAGAGTGTTAAAAATTGCATTTGCCTCTTTGGCTGTAAGGTAGCCAGCATCAAATGGAATGACACCTTGTAAGCTAGCTACATCCTTTGATTCCTCTAAGTTTCCATCATACTCTGGATTATAAAGACCTTGGGGCCCAATAAAAGTATAGCCAATCTCATCGCTATCATGAGATATAGCGCTCCATTCCTCTTCCGTTAAGGTATCTTGTGCCATTGGAAATAAAATGTTTTCTTCTTTAAAAATCATTTCTGTAATTTTATTTAGTAAAGTATTTGCGTCCTCTATAATCTTTTTCTTCTGCTCTCCCTTATCCATATCATTAATGATTTCTTTTAAAGCATCTCGTACTTCGTCATCAACTCCCCACATAACCTTAGGTGGGGCTGTTATATTGTACTTTTCTAAATATGGGAAGAGTAAATTTTCCTTTCTAGAGTAATGCTTGTCAATTTCAACAAGCTTTTGAAAAGATGCTTTTAACATCTCACTAGATTGTGAATCTTCTTCTTTTTCATATCTATTTAAAATTTCTTTTATCGTTTCATTGATAAAGGCTTCAATTGCGCTGTTTTCCTCATCAAATACTTCTAAAGGATGATTTTCGTAATTCTCCTCCTCAGATCTATGAATCTCCTCAATAGATCCTTTAAATACTGCTGCATGGACATCACATAGGTTTTGAATTTGTTCTACAGGCATTCCTTCCATAATGAGACTTTGTTCCATTTCTGCAATCTCAGAAGCAGACACACCTTCAATTAATTTTTCAAACCTATCTTTGACTTCTTCTACTGTTTTCCCTTGATGTAATTCTGTTATAAGCTCCTTTAATACCTTCTGCCTATATTCTCTGTTCTTAATTAATTCGCTCATTTTATCAACTCCTCATTGTATTCCTATATCTTGTTATCAATCCTCTCTATAAATAAGATACCCATTTTTTCCTATATCAATAAAATTTTGTTTCAAGTTCTATGTAAAAACTAGAAGTGAAAAAAAGATTGGTGTTAGTTAAAAGCGGAAAACTGAAATTTAGTCACTACTATCTGGGTATTCCTTTAGGGTCAAGAAGGATGACTCAAATAGAAGCTAGGACAAAAGTCAAACTTTTGTGTCCAATAAAAAAAGCGCGTATAGCGCTTTACATTTTTCCGCTTTCAGCTTTCCACTAACCAATCAAATCCTTAACCACTTCACCTGCAATAATCAACCCTACTACCGATGGTACAAAGGAGATACTTCCTGGTATTTGATTTCTAGAGGTACACTTTCTCGTTGTTCCTGGTGGGCAAACGCAGCCTACAACACAGCTAGAATCTTCACTCTCCATTGGCTTTATTGGAACTTCTTTTGAATAGACTACTTTTAAAGATCCGATATTCCTCTTTTTTAATTCCTTTCGCATGACTTTTGCTAAAGGACAAATGGATGTCTTATAAATATCTGCAACCTCAAATCTAGTAGGATCTAATTTATTGCCTGCTCCCATGGAACTGATAATAGGGATGTTTTTTTGCTTTGCATTGACAACTAGATCGATCTTTCCAGTGACTGTATCAATAGCGTCTACAATGTAGTCATAATTTTCATTTATTAAATCCTCTCCTCTACCAGGCATATAAAATTCTTGAAATGTAGTCACTTCGGCTTTTGGATTGATTTCTAATACTCTTTCTTTCATCACTTCTACCTTAGACCTTCCTATAGTCTTTCTTGTAGCATGTAATTGTCTATTTAAATTTGTCAAACAAATTTTATCATCATCTATTAGGACAAGTTTACCTACGCCAGCTCGCACTAAACCTTCAACAACAAAAGATCCAACTCCTCCAATGCCAAACACTGCGACTTTGCTATCCTTCAATTTATCTAAATTTTCTTGACCAATTAATAGCTCTGTTCTTGAAAATTGATGTAACATCTTATTCCCCTTTTAAATTTAATTTGAATAACAGTATATATTATTCGTTGT
>CAZVEI010000037.1:0-5501 GCA_964626295.1 uncultured Alkalibaculum sp. | reverse complement strand
TGTGTTTTTACTACTAAAAGCATGCTTATTTTATGCAAAAGTAGGAATGAAAAAAGATTGGTTTTAGCTTTCAGCTTTCCTTACACTTCACACATGTCCTCGCATATGGAATAAACTCTAGTCTTTCTTCAGGAATGGATTTGCCGCAATTTTCGCAGAATCCATATTTTCCTTTTTTAATAGAGTGAAGAGCATCTTCTATTTTTCTCAATATTCTATGCTCATTTTCTTTTTGGTAAGCTCCTCTTTCGAGATCACTGCGGATACTAGCTATGTCCCCTGGATGGTTATCGAAAGTAGATAGTTCTTGTGCCATCTCTTCATACATATCTATGATTTCATTCTTTTTCATATCTTCTACAAGTTGTAATATCCGATCTTTTTCTATCAATAATTTATTTTTAAAATGATTTTCTCTATTTTTATTCATAATTTTGTTCTCCCCTATCTTCTTTTTATTATTTTGAGTGAAGAACAAAAAAATAACCATGGAAAATAATATATATTTAAATTTTACTATTTCCAATCACAACTTCCCACATATTGTAAATATCTTTATATCATCAGAATAATTCTATTTAATGGAATCATAACAAGTATTTACATGATTAAAAATACGAAAATTCCTAAAACTATAACTATCAAAGGAGGTGAATGAAATGAGCAGAAGAAAACAAAAAGCTGGTTTAAATCAATTTAAAGAAGAATGTGCTAAAGACCTTAACATTAACCTAAAACAAGGTTACAATGGAGACTTAACTTCTAAAGAAGCAGGATCTGTTGGTGGTGAAATGGTAAAAAGAATGGTTCGTTCTTATGAAGAAAAATCAAATAATCAATAAGAGCAAACTTTAACTTTGTTAACACACAAGAATAATCTTTTAGCTTTTCTTTAAAGTTTTAAGTTTAATCTTGTGTTTTACATAAAAAGCGCCTTTCGGCGCTTTTTCTAGGTAGTAAGGAGATATGCGACTAACGTCGCAATGAATATAGAACAATGAATAATTACTAGTATTAAAGGCTAAATAACTAATACAAGTTTACACTTTTCACTTATGATCTTACACTACCAAAGTATATTCCCGACACGCTTTTACTTGGATACATAAGATTGCTATCTGAAAGTTTTACGCCAATACTTCCTTCTACATCTCCAAATAGCGCGAATAATTCTCTCTGTTCTATCATATCCCAACCTTCTAAGGATCCTGGAATTTCATATGTAATTTCTTTATAGCCATACTTGCTTTTAATCTCTTGTGATATAAAATTTGTTGCACATAGTAAAATTTCTGTTTTAATTCCATCAAACAGAAATTGATCTAAAAGATCATCTATTTCTTTTGTAAGCTCTTCAACTTCCACACCACTCGTAATTACATATGGAAATACTTTATTTACTCCCTTTACATTTTCAGCAAGATTTTTACTATTAAACTTAGTTCCTCCAATAACAATATAATCTTCCTCACACTCTTCAATAAGAGCTTCTATGTAGATTCCTTTAGGCTTTGCCACAGCTTCTGCTTGCTTTATTAGATCCTCTAAAGTTTCTAACATTCTCTTATTATTTCTCAGCTTCATTTTTTCATTTAATACCTCTAAATCGATTACAAATGGTATTTCTGTAATTACTTTTTTCTCCATAATAAAATCCTCCTTACGTTTTTGTCATCATTATATTTGTGTTATAAAGTTTGTCAAGTGAAAACCTTTATTTCATTTTAGATGATTAAAGGTATGTTTCTTTATCTCAATTTTAAGAATAACATAACTAGCGGCTAAGATACAAACCGCTTTTACATAGAACTTAGAGCTGCCACAGGCATTTATTTATATTGGAGTATTCGACTTATTAATTTACTATAAATACCTTTCATATGTCTTTCCGTGCTATAAGTATTCACTGCATTTAAGGGAACCCATCTGACAGCGCTATTTTCATCTTTTTTTATAACTGTCTTTTGTCCCTCATCTCCTATAGCTCCATATGCTATAGACAAATGCAAATGCGGAGCTATGTATTCGCCCCTTTTAAAATGCCCTACAACAGTTAAAACATCAATAGATAAAGGCATAGGGGTAATTGGTTTTATTATAATACCCGTCTCTTCCTTAGCTTCTTTAATAGCTACTTTTAAAAAATCCTTCTCTCCATCAACATGTCCACCAGTCCAAGACCAGGAATTATATATATTGTGATATACCATTAGGGCGTGATTAAATTCATTGTTGACGATAAAAGCTGAACTAGTTAAATGAAGAATTGGATTACGCCTAGTCAATATATCATCAAAGTGATCCATGCTGTATAAAAATACTTCTTTGTACTTCTCTTCTTCTTCGCTTTTAGGTGTATAATTATGTATTATTTCTTGCCAATCCATAGGCTCTCCTTAAAAAAATAGATCCTTAAAAATATGGTGGGAGAACATTTCTTGTAAAATAGAAAAGACTCCCATCTATATTTTATTATACCATATGATTTAAGACAAAAGAATAACCTATTTAGCTCTAAAATTGCTGTTAGAAATAAAGATATTTAAATAGACCCTTCAACAGCTGGCAAAATCATATCCATGATTTGCTCTAAGATTTCTTTTGCATAGATTAAATCACCTACTTTATACTCTCTCATTTCAAATTTTTCAGATACTTTATTAATACCATCTTGAGCTGCAATGATAAACTTTTTTTCAGCCAATTCATCTGGTCTACTTTCGATGAATTGTTTAGCGAGTTCGAGGACTTCATCTCCGTTTAATTCAGATAACGCTATACTTAATTGATCGTAATCCATATGCCTTTCCTCCTAATTTTCGTGATAATCAGATTATGGATAAATATAGTAAAATTTATACCTCTTTTATACCTCTAATGAAGAATATGCTGATTTTAGTACAAACTTATATCCAAAAGGTCTGTATTATAGACAGATGAAAGTGATATAATGTAACTATTATTACTTATTTATTGGAGACGGTAATGGAAAATATCAACATTAATGAAGCAGTTCTTTTAACAAAATTATGTGCACAAATCATCTTAGAAAACAACGGTGAAACATATCGAGCTGAAGAGACTGTAGTGTTTATAGGCCGTTCTTTAGGATATGATACAGAAGTCATCTCCTTTCCTGTTGGATTCATTATTACGATTTCAGATGACGAAGAAAACGTTAATACAATCATTAAGCGAATTAAGAGCAGAAGAGTAAATGTAGGGGCTATACATCAGGTCAATGACTTATCAAGAAAAATAGTCAATGGTTCTATCGATGCTAAAGAAGCCATTGCAGAGCTAAGAGAGCTCCACAATAAAAAAGAAAAGCCAAATAAATTATTATATGCAGCAGCTTCACTATCTCCTGCTGCATTTTCATTGCTCTACGGGGGAGATCTATTTGATGCATTTGTATCCGCTATTTGCGGACTCCTCGTGCAATATGTGTACAGCACCTTTGATGTAGATGACAATTATAATTTTGCTATGAGTTTAATCAGTGGAGCTATAATTGCTATTATAGCTCTTGTATTTGTCAATGCATGTAATAGAGGCAATATGAACATAATTATTACAGGATCTATGACTCCACTCCTGCCAGGTCTTGTCATGACCACGGCCATTCGTGACGCTATGCGTGGCGACCTTCTCTCGGGATTAGCTCGATTTGCAGAAGCTATATTAGTAGCCATTGCCTTAGCATTTGGCGTAGGAGCAGTTTTAACGGTTTTCTATGGACTGTAGTATTTAAAATTTACAGGGGGGAGGGTCCTAATGATTTACATCTTTATCGTTTCTTTTTTTGCTACACTTTTTACTTCAATTGTATTTAAAGTGCCAAATAAGGCCATCTTGTCCGCATCTACTTTAGGTGGATTTGGCTCTGTAGTTTTTACCCTTGTATCAAAAGCTATTGATTACCAGATGATGTCTTATTTTACTGCAACTTTTTTTGTAACTGTTTGTAGTGAATTCTTAGCTCGGCTAAAGAAAATGCCATCTACAGTATTTACCGTTCCTGCAATTTTTCCAATTCTTCCTGGAGTGAAGATTTATACAGCTGTGACCTATTTATTTTTAAAGACTAGAAAATCCTCTGAATCAATAACTGAGGCTCTCTTAGCCGTTTTAGGTATGGCAATGGCTATGGTTTTATCCTCATTGCTGACAAGAACAATTAACAAGATTATTACCTTTATATTTTCAAAAACTAAACTACAAACAAAATAAATATTAGTACATTTTATTGCAGTATGTTAAAATGAACTAGTTATATATGGAAATTTCAAAATCTATAAGGAGTGATATTGTGAGTAGTGAAACAACTGCATCCAATTTTATTTATAGTATCATAGAGGAAGACATCAAAAACGACCTATACAAAAACGAAGAAATTCACACTCGATTCCCCCCAGAACCTAATGGATATCTTCATGTAGGGCACGCAAAGTCTATTTTGTTAAATTACAATACAGCACAAAGATTTTGCGGTAAATTCAACTTGCGATTTGACGATACAAATCCAACAAAAGAAGACGTTGAGTATGTAGAATCTATAAAAGAAGACATTCAATGGTTAGGCGCAAATTGGGAAGATAGAATCTTTTTTGCTTCACATTACTTTGAAAAAATGTACCAATACGCTTTAGAGCTCATTGACAAAGGCTTCGCTTATGTTGATGATTTAAATGCTGAAGAAATACGAGAGTACCGTGGTACATTAAATACTCCTGGTAAGGAAAGCCCTTATCGCAATCGACCTATAAAAGAAAATAGAGAACTTTTTGAAAAGATGAAAAACGGTGAATTCGATGATGGTGCAAAAGTTTTAAGGGCTAAAATTGACATGTCTAGTCCTAATATCAATATGAGAGATCCCATTATTTATCGTATATTACACGCCACTCATCACAATACAGGCGATAAGTGGTGTATTTATCCAATGTACGATTTCGCTCATCCAATAGAAGACGGCATAGAAGGCATCACTCATTCCCTATGTACATTAGAATTTGAAGATCATCGCCCTTTCTACAACTGGCTTTTAGAAAATTTAGACGACTACAAAGAAACTCGTCCAAGGCAAATTGAATTTGCTAAACTACAACTAAGTAGAACCATTATAGGAAAGCGATTTATAAAAAAACTAGTAGATGATGGCATCGTTGATGGATGGGATGACCCTCGACTGATGACTATATCAGGAATGAGAAGAAGAGGTATTACGCCAGAAGCTATTCAAAACTTCTGTGAAGAAATTGGCGTAGCCAAAGCAAATAGCCTTGTAGATATTGCTATGTTTGAACACTTCGTAAGAGATGATTTAAAGGTAAAAACACCTCGATTAATGGCTGTATTAGACCCTATCAAGGTCATCATTACGAATTATCCAGAAGGTCAAGTAGAATGGCTAGAAATGCACAATAACCAAGACAACGAAAGTCTAGGAGGCAGAAAAATCCCTTTTAGTAGAGAAATTTATATTGACCGTGAAGACT
>CAZVEI010000036.1:0-10834 GCA_964626295.1 uncultured Alkalibaculum sp. | reverse complement strand
ATTATAGCAGGTATTGCATTTCAAAATATTGAAATAGCCCTATATTCTATTTTGACGATTTACATCAGTATGAGATTAATGGATGTAATACAAGAAGGTGTAAGTTATTCAAAGGCCTTTTACATTATCTCTAGCAATCCTACAGAAATGGCACAAATGATCATGAAGGATTTAGATAGAGGGGTTACTACTTTAAGAGGTAAAGGCGCATACACGAATGAAGACAAGGATGTACTTCTTTGCGTAGTAAGCCGAGCAGAGGTCTTCCAGCTAAAAAACATTGTTCGCTCTATTGATCCAAATGCTTTTGTTATATTAGCTGACGTCCATGAAGTCATAGGCGAAGGCTTCAAAAATATAGATTAAAAATGAGGAGGAGAGTAATACATGGCAGATTTAAAAGCTATTGCAACAAATATTAGACAAAGTATTATTAAAGAAATAGCAAATGCCGCATCAGGGCATCCAGGTGGATCTTTATCTGGAGTAGAAATCTTAACATTATTGTACTTTGAAGTAATGAATATCGATCCAAAGGATCCCCGAAAAGCTGGTAGAGATAGATTCGTTCTTTCAAAAGGACATGCTTCACCTTTGCTATATGCTACTTTAGCTGAAAGAGGATATTTCGAAAAAGAAGAGTTACTTACTTTTAGAAAGATCGACAGCAGATTACAAGGACATCCTGATATGAAAAACGTACCAGGTGTGGACATGTCTACTGGTTCTTTAGGACAAGGCTTGTCAGCTGCAGTAGGAATGGCTATTGCAAACAAATTAGATAGTGATGACTCCAAAGTATATGCTCTTCTAGGCGATGGCGAATTAGCAGAAGGCATGATCTGGGAAGCTGCAATGTCAGCAAGCCATTATAACCTAGATAATCTTATAGCATTTGTAGATTACAATGGACTTCAAATAGACGGAAAATGTTGCGATGTTATGAACTCTGACCCAATCGACGGAAAATTTGCTGCCTTTAATTGGAATGTAATCAATGTAGAAGACGGCCACGATTACGATCAACTTAGGGAAGCCTTAAGCAAAATTGTAGAAGGAAAGCCAAATGTATTAGTTTGCAAAACTGTAAAAGGTAAAGGCGTATCCTTCATGGAAGATCAAGCTAGTTGGCATGGTTCAGCTCCAGATGAAGAACAAACCAAACAAGCGTTAACAGAGTTGGGAGGCACACTATGAGTAATCAAGTAGCTACTAGAGTAGCATATGGAAATACACTTGCAAAACTTGGAGAAACAAACAAGAATATAGTCGTTTTAGATGCAGATTTATCGAAATCTACAAATACAGCTACTTTCTGCAAGAAAACTCCTGAAAGACATTTTAACTGCGGTATTGCAGAACAAAATATGCTTGGTATAGCAGCAGGACTTGCAGCATCAGGAAAGATTCCTTTTGCATCAACTTTTGCAGTATTTGGAGCGGGAAGAGCTTTTGAAATCATTCGAAATTCTATTTGTTATCCAAAATTAAATGTAAAGATAGCAGTTACTCATGCAGGACTTACAGTAGGAGAAGATGGCGCAACTCATCAATCTATTGAAGATGTTGCTATTATGAGAAGTCTTCCAAACTTAGTTGTACTTTGCCCAGCTGATGGCGTTGAAACAGAAAAAATGATCAACGAAGCTGCAAGATACAATGGACCTGTTTACATAAGATTAGGAAGACCTAACCTTCCTATCATTTTAGACGAAAACTATGAATTTAAAATCGGAAAATCTGTTGAATTACGCCAAGGAAACGATGTTACACTAATCGCCATGGGTATTATGGTTGCAGAAGCATTAAAAGCTGCCGAAGAGTTAGAAAAGGAAGGCATCTCTGCTCGAGTAATCAATATGAGCTCTATTAAACCGATTGATGAAGAAGCTATCGTAAAAGCGGCTAAAGAAACAGGTGCTATCGTTACAGCTGAAGAACACAGTGTGATTGGTGGACTTGGATCTGCTGTTGCAGATGTACTAGTAAATGGAACTTTCGCACCACTAGAAAAAGTAGGTGTACAAGATACATTTGGTGAATCAGGAAAGCCAAATGAATTATTAGAAAAATACGGTTTAACAGCAAAGGACATGGTAAGAGCTGCCAAAAAGGTAATAAGTAGAAAATAGTGTTGAGAATAACATTCAAAATAGTACGGCAACGAAACTCTAACTTGAATAAGTTAGAGTTTCGTCATGTAAAAAGGACTTATTTGTACTGTATATCACCTTAGAATTTCCTTCGCCGATTCTAAGGTCGTGCCATTTTCCAAATGAGCATCGCTGTCATCTCATGTATATTCCCAAGCTGTGCTTTCAATTTGCTCATTAGTTTACGAAAATCATTGATTGATGATTTATATAAATATATAATTAATTGACATTGTGAATAATAAACATTAAACTTAAATAGTTTGAAAAAATATAAATAGGATATAGATAAATATAGTCTAACTTAAATATGGAGGTTTTTTATGAGTACCAAGTATATATTTGTAACTGGTGGAGTAGTCTCTTCACTGGGAAAAGGTATTACTGCAGCTTCATTGGGGAGATTGTTAAAAGATAGAGGTTTAAAAGTATCTATTCAAAAATTTGATCCTTATATAAATTACGATCCAGGTACTATGAGCCCTTATCAACATGGTGAAGTATTTGTAACAGATGATGGTGCGGAAACAGATTTAGATTTAGGCCATTATGAGAGATTTATAGATGTAAACTTATCTAAATGGAGTAATGTGACTACTGGAAAAATATATTGGTCTGTTATTTCAAAAGAGAGAAAAGGGGATTATTTAGGAGGAACAGTCCAAGTTATTCCTCATATTACAAATGAAATTAAAGAAAATATCTTAAAAGTTGGACAAGAGGCTTCACCAGATGTAGTCATTACTGAAATTGGTGGTACCGTTGGCGATATCGAAAGTCTTCCTTTTCTTGAAGCCATTCGACAATTGCAAAATGATTTAGGGCATAAAAATGTAATCTTTATACACGTAACCTTACTACCTTATTTAAATATGGCTGGAGAATTAAAGACAAAGCCAACACAACACAGCGTAAAAGAATTGACAGGATTAGGAATTCAACCTGATATCATTATCTTGCGATCTGAAAAAGAAGTAAATGACGATATAAAAGAAAAGATTAGTTTATTCTGTAATATTGAATCGAGAGCAGTTATTCAGAATGCAGATGCTGAAGAATTATATGAAGTGCCTCTACTACTTGAAAAAGAAGGATTGGCTAATTTAGTATGTGAAAAACTATCTATTAATTGTGGTGAAGTAGATTCTAGCGACTGGATTTCTATGGTTGAAAAATCAAAGAATTTAAAAGACAAAGTAAAAGTTGCCCTAGTTGGTAAGTATATTGAGTTACACGATGCTTATCTTTCTGTTGTAGAAGCATTAAAACACGGTGGAATTGCAAATGATTGCGAAGTAGAAATTAAATGGGTTCACTCTGAAGAGCTAAAAGAAGATAATGTAAGAGAAGTATTTAAAGACGTTAGCGGTATTATTGTACCAGGTGGCTTTGGGCATAGAGGAGTAGAAGGCAAAATATTGGCAGCAAAATATGCGAGGCTAAATAAAGTACCTTATTTAGGATTGTGCTTAGGCATGCAAATAGCTGTTATTGAGTTTGCTCGAAATGTAGTAGGATTAAAAGGTGCACATAGCTCAGAGCTAGATCCTAACACACCATATCCTGTTATTGATATTATGCAAGACCAAATGGATGTTGACAATAAAGGTGGCACCATGAGACTTGGACTTTATCCTTGTCAGTTAAAAGAAGGCTCAAGGTCTTATGAAGCATACGAAAAACCTGTTATTGATGAAAGACATAGACATCGCTATGAAGTAAATAATGAGTTTAGAGAATCACTTGAAGAAAAGGGCATGATGATCAGCGGAGTTTCTCCAGATGGTAAGTTGGTGGAAATGATTGAATTAAAAGATCATCCATGGTTTGTCGCTACCCAAGCACATCCAGAATTCAAATCTAGACCAAATAAAGCACATCCACTATTTAGAGAATTTGTTAAGAGCGCAAAAAACAATGAAAAATAATTTAAAATAGAATTATGTAATTTAAATGCATCCAGAAAGTTAGACAAACTTATTAACTTTTTGCGGTGCATTTTTCGTTTATTCACCGTATTTATTGACAAAAGTGTGGGTAACTATGGGTAAAACTGTTGATAATGTTGATAACTTTTTTAATAATTCACAAAATGTACAAATAGAACAGGATATTGTGTATTATTTTGTCGAAGAGCACAAGACTTGTTAACATCAATAAAATGTAAATAATCTTAATACTGTGGATAAAATAAAAAACCCGAGACATACTAAAGGTTTATCTTATTTTATCCTCAAATAGGGAGGTTCGTTATCAAGGGAAAAAAAGAGATTAAATATTATTAAAATCAATTTGAAATATTTTTTACTTATTGACATGTTAAAAAATTGTGATATATTAATAATGTCCAATCAAATACTATCTATAATTATATTCAACATCATATCTGTTTAATACTAATTTCTTTTGGATACCATATTTATATCAATAAAATAACCTAATTAGACTACGTAAATTACTTATATATTATATTCTATATTAAATTTTATACTCTAACCCTGTCTGTGATTTTAGAATATCGTAAAAACATAAAGTAGGAGGTGTTGTCCATAAATGGAGAACTTAGAAAAACTAACAATTATACAGCTGAGAGATAAAGCAAAGGAACTCGGAATTCCTTCTGCTACTAAATATAAAAAGAGTGAATTGATTGAAAAAATTCAAATGATTTATGCAGAAGAAGAAAAAGTTCAATTAAAGGCAAGGCATGTAGAAAGTAAAATAGAAGAGAATGAGCTACCTGAAGAAAAAGAAAATTCTAGTAAATACTCTAAACTTAAAGACGATATCCACGACTCTTTTGATCTTAAAGGAACTCTTCAAATTCTCCCAGAAGGATTTGGTTTTCTAAAAAGCGAAGATATGACCTCCCCAGAAGAATATGTCTATGTTTCAGCCTCTCAAATTCAAAAGTTTAAATTAGAATCTGGTGATAAAATAAAAGGTAAAGTTCGAAGCCCTAAAGAAGGCGAAAAGTACTATGCCATGTTATTCGTAGAGAACGTTAACGGAAAAACTACGAGCCAGATTATAAAAGAAGAAGCTAATCTCATGAACAATCCAGACAAAAAAGATATGAGCAGATATAGCAAATCTCAAATAGGAATATTAGAAGTAAATCCTGATGGTTTTGGTTTTCTTAGAACGAACAATTACTTAACTGGAGAAAATGACATTTACGTATCTCCATCCCAAATAAGGCGCTACAGACTCCGAACAGGGGATAAAATTGTGGGAAAAATACGAATCCCAAATGAAGGAGAAAAATTTGATGCTTTACTATATGTAGAGTCTGTAAATGGAGATATACCGGAAACTGTAGTTAATAGACCTCATTTTGAAAGATTGACACCAATATTTCCTGAGGAGAAAATTAAACTTGAGACCAATAATAAAACCATTTCAACTAGAATTATTGACCTCTTTGCGCCAATAGGAAAAGGACAGAGAGGGATGATTGTAGCAGCACCTAAGGCTGGTAAAACCGTATTATTGAAACAAGTTGCTAATGCTATTGTAAAGAATCATCCTGACATGGAACTTATTGTCCTTTTAATTGACGAAAGACCAGAAGAAGTTACAGATATGATGAGATCGATAAAAGGAGATGTAGTATACTCTACATTTGATCAACTGGCATCGAATCATATTAAAGCTGCTGAGATTGTCTTAGAGAGAGGGAAGCGCTTAGTAGAGCAGGGGAAAGATGTAGTCATATTGATCGATAGTATTACTCGGTTTGCTAGAGCAAACAACTTAGTAGTACACCCATCTGGAAGAACTCTTTCTGGTGGTTTAGATCCAGAAGCATTATACTTGCCAAAGAAATTCTTTGGAGCGGCTAGGAATATAGAACATGGCGGAAGTTTGACCATACTAGCAACGGCTTTAATTGAGACAGGTAGCCGAATGGATGATGTCATCTTTGAAGAGTTTAAAGGAACAGGCAATATGGAACTTCATTTAGATCGTAGCCTTTCAGAAAAGAGAATTTTCCCTGCCATAGACATTTATAAGTCTGGAACGAGAAGAGAAGATAAATTGTTATCAGAAGAAGAGTTAAGACTTGTCTTCGGAATTCGCAAGATGTACAGTAATTCTTCTAATGCAGATGTAACAGAAAAGATTATTGATACATTATCGAGGACAAAATCCAATGAAGACTTCATTAATTTTATGATTTCAAAGTACAATTTAAAGTAATAGGCAAGACTTAGAAGAAAAATAATAAATAAAAATATTTGCCATATGGGACAAACCGTGATAAAATATTATGAGTGTAAAATTGACATAACTATTTTATATATATTAAGTTTTGGAAAGAGGTGAATGTAATGAAAGAAGGTATTCATCCTGATTATAAAAAATCTATAGCTAAATGTGCTTGTGGAAACACTTTTGAAACAGGTTCTGTTAAGGAAGAATTAAAAGTTGATATATGTTCTGCTTGTCATCCATTCTTCACAGGAAAACAAAAATTAGTAGGTGCAGGCGGTAGAGTAGATAAATTTAAGAAAAAATTCGGATTATAAGATAATCTGTAAGAGACCTACAAAAAGATTAGTTGCTTTAAGTGACTAATCTTTTTTGTATATAATATAAAAATTTTAATTTACACTAAGAGGAGTTAATATGAAAATTAGCCAAGTCTTAAATAAGGCTGTTTTACAATTAAAAGAATACAATAAGCCCTCGCCTCGCCTAGATGCAGAAGTGATTTTAGCTAACTTATTAAAAGTAGAGCGGTTGTATTTTATATTAAATAGGGATGAGGAAATAGAGGATGGAGTGGTCCACGAGTATAAGAATCTCATACAAAGAAGATGTAAAGGAGAGCCTGTAGCTTATATTGTAGGGCATCAGGAGTTTATGGGTTTAGACTTTACTGTTAATAAAGATGTACTTATACCAAGGGCTGATACAGAAATTTTAGTAGAATATGTAATAGAGTTTATAAAACAAGGACGTGACAGTATAAACATATTAGATATTGGAACAGGTAGCGGTGCCATCGGCTTAAGTATAGCCTCACAATTTCCTCAGTGTCAAGTAACACTAGTAGATATATCACCTAGGGCCTTAGAGGTTGCCAAAGAAAATGCTAAAAGATTAAACATTCAAAATCCCCAGTTTGCCTTAAGCGATTGTTTTAAAAATATTAAGGACAAATATGACATTATTGTATCCAACCCACCATATATTCCGGCAATGGATATTGAAGATCTCCAAATAGAAGTAAGCACCTATGAGCCTAGAGGCGCCCTAGATGGCGGTTTAGATGGTTTAGATTTTTACAGAACAATTACTAGATGCGCAAGAGATTACCTCTTAAAAGACGGCCTTTTAGCCTTTGAGATAGGTTATGACCAAGGAGCTGCGGTTATGGGGCTATTAGAGGAGAATGGATACAGTGATGTAAAGAAAATTAAGGATTTAGGTGGAAATGATAGGGTGGTAGTAGGATTTCTTTAGCGAAAAGCGGAAATTGAAGAGAATGTAAAGCTAATTTACAGAGATTATTTCACACTCTCGCAAAGTTATTTACCTCGCCTTTAGGCGAGGTTTTTTTAGACATTTAGCATTTGGTTTTTCCCATCCAATTGACCAACGAACCAATGGTCCAACCAAATTTATTTATTCATAAATTCTTCGATCTCATCCACTTCCTTAATAATATGCTCCGATAAATTAACATTTCCATCCTCTGTAATTAAAATATCATCTTCAATTCGAATACCGATAGCTTCTTCTTCAATATAAAGGCCTGGTTCACATGTATAGACTACGCCAGGTTGTAGGATGATATTTCGGTCTCCAACATCGTGAGTATCTAGACCTAATGAATGACCTATGCTGTGATAGTAATATTTATTTACATCTTCTAGATTATCAATAAGACCTAATTCCTTACAACCTTGAGCTAAAAGATTCTTTGCTAGCTTATTCAAATCCATAACAGATATGCCAGGTTTCATATGGTGGATGATCTCCTTATTGCAATGGAGAACTACATTGTAGACATCCCTTTGTCTCTCTGTAAACTTTCCACTTACAGGGAATGTCCTCGTAATATCTGCACAGTAATTGTCTACACTTGCTCCTAAATCAAAGAGAATTAGATTATTTTCTTCTGTAATCTTATTATTGGCTACATAGTGCAATATCGTTCCATTGATTCCAGAAGCAGCTATGGTATCAAAAGCGTGTCCAGCACCTTTGCACTTTAGTACAAAGTCAAAATATGCTTCAAATTCGCATTCAGGCATACCAGGTTTTGAATGGATCATCATGCTCTCGATACCTTCTTTGGTAATGTCAATGGCCTTTTTCATACATTCAATTTCTGCAGGCTTCTTAATAGAGCGAAGTTTCGTCAAAATCTTTGAAGCATCTTTTTTAATTAAATAAGGATATTTAGACAAAAGCTCTGTAGAAAAAGCAGAGGACATTTTGTCGCTGTAATCCCAAGCGTATCTACTATAGTCAAAATAAACATTCTCTACATTGTACGCCACACTACCTAAAACCTGAACCAGCTTCGATTTGAAATTCTCTACATACATTATATTTTCAACGCCAGAGACGATCATTGCTTCCTCTGCGCTGATCCTTGCACCAATCCACTTGGCAAGGACAGGGTCAAATTTTTCAATAAAAAGGTACTCTTCAACCACATTGCCGTATTTTATAGCCATAAGAACAATGTCTTCTCGCTGAATGCCAGTAAGGTAATAAAAGTTTCGATCTACTTCAAACATGTAGTAAGCATCATTAGACTTGTGTGGAGCTTTTCCAGAAAAGAAGATGGCTATGCTTTTGTCCTGTAGATTTTCATAGAGCTCTTTTCTATTTTGAGTAAAAAGATCTTTAGTTAACATATAAATTCACTTCCTTTAGGCTTATTTTATACTAGTGGATTAAATAAGTGAACTTTTTTAGAGAAAAACAGGAAAGAGAGGAGGAATTGATCTCCTTGACTTTAAAACATTTAAAATATATGTTATATGTAAAAAAGGAGGGGATCATATGGGTATGTTAGATGGTATAATGGGAAATGCTTCTGAGGTGAATTTAGGAAGTGTGCAGAAAGAGTTTGCTAAAGTACTTGCTCCAAATGAACAAATTGAAAAGGCGTATAAATTGATTCGGGATCTGTTTATTTTTACGAATAAGAGATTAATCTTAATTGACAAACAAGGAGTAACAGGAAAGAAAAGCGAGTATCATTCTATACCTTACAAAAGCATCACTCACTTTAGTATTGAAACAGCCGGGCATTTGGATTTAGATGCAGAGCTTAAAATATGGATTTCAGGCACACAACTTCCTATACAGAAGACTTTTAATAAGAGTTTGAGTATTTATGAGGTGCAGGCTGTGTTGGCGTCCTACGTCTTAAAATAGCGTTAACGATAGTTGAACGGTTGTTGAGCAGTAGTTAAACGATGGTTAAACAATTAGTGTTTAGTTGGAAGGGTGGAAGGTTGAAATATAGAGGAAGGTATCAGCTTTCTTATAGCTGATAAATGAGACCTGAGCTCCTGGTCGGTTGCTCTGAGTATAGCTAAGAATCTCTACGTTCTAAATATAAGGTATAATTATATATTATAATAATTTTGAAATGAATAAATTAAAGCCACCAGCGGGGGCTAAAATGCTGGTGGCTGATTGCTTATAAATTCTTATTTTATAGTAATAAATTGCCATTGGGCTATAAGGACCATCGATAATTTCAATCTTCGTTTCGAAAATATCCGTTAAAATTTCTCCGTTCATAACTTCTTCTACTGTTCCAAAAGCTGCAATTTTTCCATCTTTCATAGCACAGATTCTATCAGAATATTTGGCTGCAAAATTTATATCATGCATAACAGTAAGGATTGTTCTTCCAAATTCATCAGCAACATGTCTTAAATGCTCCATCATTTGAACAGAACGAGCAACATCAAGATTGTTCAGAGGCTCATCTAAAAGTACGTACTCTGTCTCTTGACATAAAACCATTGCTACATATGCTCTTTGCCTTTGACCGCCAGAAAGCTCATCTAAATATCTGTTTTCTAGGTCAGATAAGCCTAAAAAATCGATATATTTAGAAATAATAGCCTCATCTTCATTCGTTAATCTTCCCTTTGAATAAGGAAAACGCCCAAATCCAACTAATTGTCTAATCGTTAGCCTTGTTACAAAATGATTTTCTTGCCTTAAGATAGTCAAAACCTTCGCTAGGTCTTCAGATTTAGATTGAGAAACATCCATATTAGCTACCTGTATTTGACCATCATCCATATCCAAAAGTCTTCCTATCATTAAAAGTGCCGTGGATTTCCCAGCACCATTCGGCCCAATGAGAGAGGTAAGGCCAGCCTTTGGTATTTTTATATTTAAGGGTCCTATTTCCACCTGGTCAGAATATCGCTTTCTAGCATTATTAATTTTTATCATAATGTTCCCTTCCTTAAAACTACAACTAAAAATGTTATACCACCAAATATTTCAATAATCACTGAAACAACACCTTGGGCATTAAATATATGGTACATAAAAAAGTATGCACCCGTTATTATTAAGAACCCTATGGCAAGGGCCATTGGGAAAATATATCTATGATCATATGTTGGCGCCGCTTGGTAACTTAAGGTTGCCACCAAAAAACCATAAAAGGTTAATGGCCCTACTAA